>CAYMHT010000016.1:10648-37696 GCA_964390305.1 uncultured Anaerolineales bacterium | reverse complement strand
TCAGGTTGGCCGCCCGGAACTTGGCAGCCGCCATCGCGGCCTCCCAGATCTGCCCTTCGTCCGACTCCCCGTCACCGATCATCACGTAGACCTGATAGGGACGGTCATCGACCCGGCCCGCCAGGGCGTGGCCGAGGCCGATCGAAAGCCCCTGGCCCAGCGAACCTGTCGACGCCTCGACCCCGGGGAGCACCCGCATATTGGGATGGCCCTCCAGGGGGCTCTCGATCTTCCGAAGGGTCTCGAGGAGGGCGGGGTCGAAGAAGCCGCCCTCGGCGAGCACGGCGTACAGCGCAGGGCACCCGTGCCCCTTGCTGAGGATAAAGCGATCGCGCTCTGGCCAGTCTGGCTCCTTCGGCCTGTAGCACATGATCCCGCCGAAATAGAGGGCGGTCATGACGTCGATCGCCGAGAGCGAACTCGACGGGTGGCCCGAGCCAGCGCGCGTCGTCATCTCAATGATCTCGCGGCTCAGGCGGTAGGCCGTATCCTGCAGGTCCTCAAGCGCGTAATTGTAAGGACAACGCCGTCCTTGTGTCTCCGCCGCGGAGCCAGGCTCTCTGTCCGCCATAAACTCAAACCTCCTGTGACTGTCTCGACATTACCCAGATGTGCGCTAAGAGCAGACGCTGACGACACGCAGCCTTCCAATCCGCCTTCCATACGGCCGCGCCTGGCGATAGGTCGCGTCTGCTTGCCAATGCTTCCGTCCTCACCCTTCCTGGTCCACCACGACGATACGCATGAGGTTGGTCGTGCCGGGTCCAGAGCGAGCCGCCCCTGCCGTGATCACGAGCGTGTCGCCCTCTTCCACCAGGCCCTCCTCCCGCGCCGCCTCCACAGCATGCTCGATCATCTCGTCGGAGTTGTCCGCCCGGGGGGCGAGCAGCGGGATGACGCCCCAGTGGAGCATGAGACGCCGCTGCACGGCCGGGTCCGGCGTCACGGCGATGATACACGCCTTCGGGCGGTAGCGAGACATGATCCGCGCCGTGTAGCCGGAGAGCGTGGGCGTGATGAGAGCAGCCGCGTTCAGGTTCTGCGCCGCTTCCCTCGCCGCTCGACCGACCGCATCCGCGATAGAAAGCTGCACCTCTTCCTCCGAAGCGCGGAAGGCAGGCGTGGGAATCTCCGGCCGCGTCGCCTCCACCTCCTCGATGATGCGCATCATCGTTCGAACCGACTCAACTGGATAGTCGCCGACGGACGTCTCGGCTGAGAGCATCACTGCGTCCGTGCCGTCCAGGATGGCGTTCGCTACATCGGACGCCTCGGCGCGAGTCGGGCGGGGACTTCGGATCATCGACTCCAACATCTGTGTGGCCGTCACGACCGGGATGCCGGCGTCGTTGCAGGCCTCGATGATGCGCTTCTGCGCCATCGGGACCTCCTCCGTTGGAATCTCGATCCCCAGGTCACCGCGGGCCACCATCACCGCGTCTGCGGCTTCGATGATGGCATCCAGGCTACTGAGCGCCTGAGGCTTCTCGATCTTGGCCATAACAGGCACGGATCCGTCGTCTGAGAGATCCCGGATCAACTCCTTCAGCTCGTAGATCCCCTCAGCGGAACGCACAAACGAGAGCGCGATCCAGTCGATGTCCCAATTGAGGGCGTGGGCCAAGTCGTGACGGTCCTTCTCCGTAATGGCCGGCAGCTCAGCCGCGACGCCGGGGAGGTTAATCCCCTTGTTGCTCGTAAGGACGCCCCCTACTCGGACGCGGCAGCGGACCTCGCTCTCGGCGATTGACACGACCTCGAGCTCCATCGCGCCGTCGGCCAGCAGGATCCGATCGCCCGGCTCGACGATCTGAGGCAGATTCTCATTCTGCACCGGGATCGCCTTCGCCGTGCGCCCGACGACGTCCTCGGTAACCAGCGTCGCTTCCTTCCCCTCCTCCAGCGAGATGCCCGACTCAACCACGTCGCCCACGCGCAGCTTCGGCCCCTGGAGATCAACCTGGATCGCCACCGGTCGCCCGCTGTCCTCCGCTGCAGCGCGGATTCTGCGGACGTTTTCCTCGTGGGTCTCCGGGTCGCCGTGAGAGAAGTTCAGCCGCGCGACGTCCACGCCCTCACGGATCAGCTGGCGTAAGACCTCCGGGTCCCGGCTCGCGGGCCCAATCGTAGCCACGATCTTCGTCCTGGGTCTCACCTTAGTCGCTCCTTCAGTCACGGGTGGTGTCTGTCACTCCGCCTTCACGATCCTGTAGATCCTGCCTCCCTCGGGAGTAGGGCCAGGCGTCTGGGAGGTGAGGGCATACAACTCATACCGGGCGTCCTGACCGAGGGCCAGCAAGAACGCACCGAGGCGCCCGTCGTCACTGGTCGCGATCTGGAGCTCTTCGAACTGCCACATCGAGCCCTGCGCCTCGGGACGGGTAGCGACGAAGAGGGTGCCATCGCCCTGGCTGAAGCTCCTGCTCCAGTCACCGAAGACGTAGCGTCCCTCAAACCCCGGCAGGGCATCGCCTCGATACACGTGCCCACCGACGACTGCCAACCCGAGGCCGTCGGCCGCGTTGGCGTTCTGATACTCGATGATGGGATCGATGAGCGGTCTCCCTTCGGGATCGGTCTCGGGACAGGCCTCCGGCGGCTCATTCGGCGTCGCTGGGCTGAAGCAATGCGAGCCTTCTTTCACGTTCCAGCCGTAATTGCCGCCCTTGGTGACGAGGCTCACCTCCTCCCACAGGTTCTGACCGGCGTCGGCGACGAGCAATTCGTGGTCGCCCTCCGCGTCGAAGGAGAAACGATACGGATTGCGGAACCCGTAGGCCCAGATCTCGTCCAGGCCCTGACGGCCCACAAAGGGGTTGTCCTCGGGAACGGCGTACGGATCCCCCCCGTCGACGTCGATGCGCAGGACGCTGCCGAGAAGGTTATCCGTCACGTCCTGGCCGTTCCCACCCCGATTCGCCTCGTACCAGTCCTCCACGTGTCCCGTGCCGACGTCGTTCCCACCGCCACCGTCGCCCAGAGCGACGTACAGCATGCGATCGGGCCCGAAAGCGATCTTCCCACCGTCGTGGTTCGACTGTGGCTGGTGCACCCGCAGGATGACCTGCTCCGAGCCGGAGTCCGCCGCGTTCTCGTCTGTCTCCGACACGCCGAACCGGGATAGATAGCTGGTGTGGTTCCACCCTTGAGGCGCCTCCGGGCTGAGAGGGGCGCTGTAATAGACGTAGAACAGCCCGTTCTCTGCGAAGTCCGGGTGGAAGGCGAGACCGAGCAGGCCCCGCTCGTCATATCCGGAGCGCAGCCCGACCATGCGATCCCGAACGTCGAGGAACGGCTCGTCCAGCAGTTGCCCTTCCGCGGTCAGGATTCGAATCACCCCGATCTGATCCACAATGAAAAGCCGACCGCTCCCGTCGCCAGGGGGCATCAGGTCCACAGGGGCACCCAGTCCCTCGGCCACCGGTTCAAGCCCGACGACGGGCTCGAACGCGACCCGAGGCGTTGGGGTGGCCTCAGAGGCCGGCGTGGGACCTGGCGTCGCGGTGGGTTCCTCCGCCGCCGGCGTCGTCGGGCTCTTCGTGGCTTGCTCCGTCGGAGCCAGTGTGGGGACCTCGGTCACTCCCGTCGCCGTGGCCGTCGGATCCTCGGTCGGCGCTGTCGGAGCTGCGCACGACACCAGACCGAATATCCCCATCAGTGCAAAAATCGTCAGTCGTCTCATCTCGTCCCCCTCCCCTACCCTCCACCTAGCCACAGCCCGGCGTCGGCGCCCTGGCCTCGTTGTGGCTGCGGCCCCTCGTCGCCTGTGTCCCTTGGGCCTTCCAAAGAGATCCCTTCCTATCGAATAAGCTCTCGGTACAGCTGCCCGGCGGGGTCGGGTCGCCACGACTGGAGCACCTTCATGTAGTTGGCCCGCTCGAAGGCCGCGGGATCGGCCACATTGCGCTGGCTCATGCTCCCCTGCATCTGGGCCACCGACTCATACTGGTGATCCTGCATCCACGCCACCACGTTGCTCAAGATCGCTTGAATCCGCTCTACGCCATTCTGTAGTAACTCCGAGGCCATCATCGTGACCTGGGCGCCGGCCATGAGCCCCTTCACGACGTCCAAGTGGGTGTGTACGCCCGTGGTGATGGCCAGATCCACCGCCACCCGTCCGTGGAGAATCGCCACCCAGCGCAGAGGGAGACGTAACTCCTGGGACGTGCTGAGCGTCAGAGACGGCTTGACGTCAAGCACCTGCAGATCGAGGTCCGGCTGGTAGAAGCGGTTGAAGAGCACGAGCCCGTCGGCCCCAGCCTCGACCAGGCGGTGCGCCAGATGGGGGAGCGAGCTGTAATAGGGGCTCAACTTCACCGCCACCGGGATGGAGACACTCTCCTTGACGGCACTCAGAACGTCGACCGGCAGCCCCTCGACGGCCGCGGGCTCCATCTTGGGGTCTGTAGGGATGTAGTAGACGTTCAGTTCCAGCGCGTCCGCCCCGGCCTGTTCGATCTGCTCGGCGTAGGTGATCCATCCGCCCGTCGAGATGCCGTTGAGGCTGCCGATGACGGGGATATCGACCGCCTCCTTGGCCCTGCGGACGTTCTCCAGGTAGTCCTCTGGACCAACTCTGTAGTCCTCCTGCTCGGGATACCACGTGAGCGCCTCGGCGAAGGCGTCGGTGAAGTAACTCAGGTAGTGATCAAGCTGCTCACTCTCCAGCGTGATCTGCTCCTCGAAAAGCGAGTGCATCACCACCGCGGCAGCGCCGCTGTCCTCCAGTCGGCGAATGGTGTCCGTGCTCCGCGACAGGGGGGAGGCGGAGGGCATGATCGGGTGCTTCAGTTCGATGCCCAGGTACGTGGTTCTCGTGTCTATGGCCATGATCGTCTACTCCTTCGCGCCCCCCGGCGCGCTCTCCTGCACTCTGCGGGTCCACGCAATCAGCGCCTCCATCTGTTGCCGCACGAATCCCCGGGTCTTCTGATCCTGAAGACGGCCAGCCTCGTCAAACTTGCGCTGAGCGCGCGCCACGAGCACCTGTGGCCTGTTGACCGGCAGCATGTTGGTGTAGACGCAGACCTGCCGCAGATGCATCTGAGCCCGCACCGTCCCAAAGCTGCCCTGCGAGGCTCCCATGATGGCCACCGGCTTCCCGTCCAGCGGGGATGCGCCCGGTGGACGCGACGCCCAGTCGAGCGCGTTCTTCAAGACCCCGGCAATCGAGTGGTTGTACTCGGGCGTCGCCACGACCAGCGCGTCGGCCTGGCGAATCGCCTGCTTCAGAGCCCTCACGGCTTCAGGGTCCCCCTGCGCCCGGACGTCCTCGTTGTAAAGCGGAATGCGCTTGAGGGTCTCGTTGTCGAGAACCTCAATCTGCAAGTCGTCCGGCGCCAGCTCCCGCGCCGCCCGCAGCAGGGCCCGGTTGTACGAGCGCTCCCGCAGGCTGCCGGCAATCCCCAGCGCTCTGACCGTATCAGACCGTGGACTGCTCATTTCCACCCTCGCTATCCGGCGTCGGCGCCAGGATCGAACGCCATGCTCGCCATGTGTTTGTACTTGCGCCAGCGATCGACCACCGTCTTCTGCGCCTGCTCGAGAAGCGTGTCCGCTCTATCGGGATCACTCTGCGCCAGCATGCGGTAGCGGTTCTCGTTGTAGGCGTACTCTTTGAGCGGCACGGTTGGCTCCGAGGAGTCGAGCTGGAGGGGATTCTCCCCCTGCTCCCTCAACCTGGGGTCGTACCGGTACAGGGGCCAGTACCCTGACTCGACAGCGAGCCTTTCTTGATCCATCCCTTTCGCCATGTTGATACCGTGGGCAATACACGTGCTGTAGGCGATGATCAAGGAGGGACCATCGTACGATTCGGCCTCCCGGAACGTCTGGATCGTCTGTCGCGGGTTGGCACCCATCGCGACCTGGGCGACATAGGCATATCCATACGTCATCGCCATCATCCCCAGGTCCTTCTTGGGCGTCGGCTTGCCACTGGCGGCGAACTTCGCGACGGCGCCCAGCCCGGTAGCCTTCGACGCCTGGCCGCCGGTGTTGGAGTAGACCTCGGTATCCAGCACTAGCAGATTGATGTCGCGTCCCATGGCCAAGACGTGATCCAGGCCTCCGTAGCCGATGTCATACGCCCACCCGTCGCCCCCCACGCTCCATACACTCCTCCTGACCAGGGCATGGGCCACGCTATAGAGATGCTTCGCCGTCGCATCGTCCGATGAACCAAGGCGTCTCTTGAGCTGCTCCACACGTTCTCGCTGCGCCTTGATGCCGGCGTGGTCGCGCTGAAACGCCGCCAGTATCGCGTCGGCGAGATCCTGCCCAACGTCCGAGCGCAGCCGGCCGAGCAGCTCGCGGGCATACTCGGCCTGCTTGTCGAGCGTCAGCCGGAACCCAAAACCGAACTCGGCGGTGTCCTCGAAGAGCGAATTGCTCCACGCCGGACCACGGCCCTCCTCGTTGAAGGTCCAGGGCGTGGTGGGGAGGCTGCCCCCATAGATGCTCGTGCAACCCGTGGCGTTCGCGATGACGGCATGATCACCGAAGAGCTGGCTCAACAGCTTCAGGTAAGGCGTCTCACCACAGCCCGCGCAGGCACTGGAGAACTCGAAGAGGGGCTGCAGCAGCTGGACGTCCTTCGTCCTGCCAACGTCGAGATCCGCATCCGGCGGCGCCTCAGGCAGGGTCCAGCGGAAGAAGTCCCAGTTCTCCCGCTCGTGCTCTCGAATTGGCAGCTGGGGCTCCATGTTGATCGCCTTGCGCCCGATGGCGGTCTTGTCCTTGGCCGGGCACACCTCGACACAGACGGCGCAGCCGGTGCAATCCTCCACGGCCACCTGTACGGTGTATTTCTTGTCTGCCATGTCTGGCTGGCGCCAGCGGGCGTCCGCCCACTTGAACGTCGTCGGCGCCTCCTCCAGATAGCGTTCGTCGTAGACCTTCGAGCGGATCACGGCGTGCGGGCAGTAGAGCACGCAGCGACCGCATTGGATACAGACATCTGGCTGCCACACCGGCACATGGAGCGCGATGTTCCGCTTCTCCCACCGGGTGGTGCCGCTGGGGAAGGTGCCGTCGACCGGCATGGCACTGACGGGCAAGGAGTCGCCCTCGCGCTGGATCATGGCGGCTGTCACATCCTGGACGAAGGTGGGAGCCTCCTCCGGCACCACGGGCGGCATCTCGACCTCGCCGGTCACCTGCTCCGGCACCTGGATCTCATACAGCCCCTCTGCGGCAGCATCCACGGCGGCGTAGTTTTTCTCCACCACCACCTTGCCCCGCTTTCCGTAGGTGCTCTGGATCGCTTCCTTGATCCGGGCGATGGCCTCATCCCCGGGCAGGATGCCGCTCAGCGCGAAGAAGCAGGTCTGCATCACGGTGTTGATGCGATTTCCCAGCCCAACCCGCTCGGCGATCTCGTACGCGTTGATCCCGTGCACTGCCAGGTTCTTCTCGATGATCTGCCTCTGCGCCGAGCGGGGGATCATGTCCCACGTCTCCTCCGGTGGATAGGGGCTGTTGATCAGGATCGTGGCGTTCTGCTCAGCCCGCTCCAAGACATCGAATTGCTCGAAGAAGCGGAACTGGTGCACGCCAACAAAGCCAGCCTGGTTGATCAGGTAGGTGCTATGGATGGGCCTGGGCCCGAAACGGAGGTGGGACACCGTCACCGCCCCGGCCTTCTTCGAGTCATATACGAAGTAGCCCTGGGCGTGATTGTCTGTCTTCTCGCCGATGATCTTGATCGAGTTCTTGTTCGCGCTCACCGTCCCGTCCGAGCCGAGGCCCCAGAAGACGGCGCGCACCACATCCTCCGCCTCCGTGCTGAAGCTGGGATCGTAGGAGATGCTGGTGTTCGTCACGTCGTCCTCAATGCCCACCGTGAAGTGGCGCCTGGGCTGCTCCGTTGCCATCTCGTCGAACACGCCCTTGATCATCGCCGGCGTGAACTCCTTGGAGGAGAGGCCGTACCGCCCGCCTATCACGCGCGGCTGATGCCGAAAGCGCGACTCATCTGGCGCCGCCCCTTCGACGAGCGCGCTCACCACGTCCTGGTAGAGCGGCTCCCCCGAGGCCCCCGGCTCCTTCGTGCGATCGAGTGTCGCCACTACACGAACTCCACGAGGCAGCGCGTCGAGGAAGCGCTCCACGGAGAAGGGCCTGTAGAGACGAACCTTCACCGTCCCCACGCTCTCTCCCTGATCGACCAGGTAATTGACGGTCTCCTGTGCCGTCTCCGCACCCGAGCCCATCAGCACAATGACCCGATCGGCATCTGGTGCCCCGACGTAGTCAAACAGGTGGTACTGACGGCCCACGACGTCGGCGAACCGATCCATCACCCGTTGAACGGTCCCCGGTGTCTTTTCGTAGTAGCGGTTTACCGCCTCCCTGGCCTGGAAGAAGACATCTGGATTCTGCGCCGTCCCGCGAATGAAGGGCTTCTCTGGCGACAGCGCGCGCTGTCGGTGGGCGCGCACCAGCTCGTCGTCGAGCACCGTCCGCATATCGTCTTCGGCGAGTCTCTCAATCTTCTGGATCTCGTGGGACGTGCGGAACCCATCGAGGCAGTGGAGGAAAGGGACGCGGGTCTCCAGGGTGCTCGCCTGGGCGATCAGTGCGAAGTCCATCACCTCCTGCACGCTGTTGGCGAAGAGCATGGCCCAGCCGGTGCTTCGGGCCGCCATCACGTCGCTGTGGTCGTCGAAGATGGAGAGCGCGTGCGTCGCGACCGATCGTGTGGCGATGTGAAACACGGTGCTGGTCAGCTCCCCCGCGATCTTATACATGTTGGGGATCATCAACAGGAGTCCCTGGCTGGCGGTGAACGTCGTGGTCAGCGAGCCGGTCTGAAGGGCGCCGTGGACCGTACCGACCGCGCCCGCCTCCGACTGCATCTCCGTGACGAGGGGAACCGTGCCCCAGATGTTCGTCTCGCCGAAGGCGCTCCACGAATCAGCGTGCTCTCCCATCGGCGAGGCCGGCGTGATGGGGTAGATCGCGATCACCTCGTTCGTGCGGTGGGCCACGTATGCCGCAGCCTCGTTCCCGTCAATGGTCACTTCTTCACGCGCCATTTCCGCCTCCTCACTCGGGCTCCCCAGGCGGCGTGTCCCAACGGATGGACGATCAAAGAGAACATTCGCCGCTCAAGCCACTCTTCCCAGGACCACATCGACAGGGAGCCCCCACATCGATCGCCCCTCCACCTCCGCAATTTCGAAGCCGGCGCCCTCGATCACGTCTTCCACCGGAATGGGCCGGCAGTCGACGTACTGAGGCATGCGTTGATGGACCCACTCGTACAAGCGCACCGACAGCCTCGCCGCTCCTCGCTTCGTCAGGCTGACGACGCACAGCCGTCCGTCTTCCCCCAGGACACGCTTACACTCGTCGAGCACCTGGGGAATTCGCGGCGTGTCGAAGAGCTCCAAGGTGAAGCTCATGAACACCCCGTCGACCAATCCGTCCCTGAGGGGCAATCGGGCGCCGTCGCCGCATGTCAGCGCTGGCTCACGGCGCAGCCCAGCCTTCCTCAGCCTCTCCCTGGCCGCTTCGATCATCCCCTCCGAGAGATCGACGCCGTAGACCTGCCCAGCATGCCCGACCGATCGCGCCAGGGATACCAGGGCGTGTCCCGTGCCAGATCCGATCTCCAGGATGCTCTCGCCGGTGTCCGCCTTCAGCTTTCCCAGAGCAGCGTCGATGTGCTTCCGCTCGCTGGGGCCAGCCAGCAGATCGTACCAGCCACTCATCCGGTCGTAGGCAGCCCGCGCCTCTTGTGTCGAGCGCCGCACTCGGGTGACGGACGACCAGCGCCTCACTGAGCCCTCCCTGCAGTCACCGGATGCCCCAGACGGTGGCGCCCTGGGCCCTCACTCTTCGCTGTATACCCAGTCATCGCGCTTCTTCATCAACGCGCGCCAGTCGATGCGAATCTCCTCCACCGTCGGACGCCCCAGGTACCACCAGCCGTTGTAGATCTTGTAGATCGTCCGGTCGCGATCCAAAATGAAGGTGTAGGGTATGTAGATATCACCGTGCTTGGGATCGGTCGTGTCTACTATCTCCAGCTCGTACAGCAGCTCCCGGTCGGCATCCGACAGGAACGTCCATTCCGCTCCCAGCGCGTCCCGCTGGTCGGCCGTGGTCTCCTGATCATCCACGCTGACGGTGATCAGGTGACAGTAGTTCACGGGCAGCTCTGGCTGGAGGTCCTCCGCGTAGTTCGTCAACTGACGACGACCCTTTGGTCAGAAGTGACCCCGGTCGAACATCAGAGCTCCCGGGAAACCGCGCAGCAACTGCGACAGCCTCCAGTCCTTCCCCGTATGATCGGGCAGGTCGAAGTCGGGGAATCTGTTTCCCTCTTTCAAGTGATCCCGCATCGGCCGGTCCATCTAGCACCTCCTAGATAAGGGCACGGCGGGAGCCACCGCGGCCACCTCACACCAGCCGGATCCAGGGGTGGGTCCCTACCCAGGTCGATTGAGAGCCGGGCGGCAACGGTCACTCCTCGACGATGACCACGCCGCTCATCCCCGGGTGGAACCTACAGAAGTATTCGTACGTCCCCGGTTCCTCCAAGGTGAAACTAAACGATCCCCCTCCGGGTACCGTCTCGTCGAACATCCCGCTCGGGTCTCCGCGAGTGCCTGCCGTCACCGTGTGTTGGACGGCGTCCTCGTTGATCCAGGTGACCGTTGTCCCGGGCGCCACCGTCACCTCCTCTGGCTCGAAGGCGATATCTACCATCAGAACGTCAACCTGTTCGCCGGTAGCCGGTGGCTCCGTCGATGACTCGGTCGGTGGCTCGGTGGGAGTCTCGGTTGGTTCTTCCGCCGGTGGTTCCGTAGGCGGCTCCGTCGGCGGTTCGGTCGGTGGTTCTGTCGGCGGCTCCGTCGGCGCCTCGGTCACCTCGACGTCAGGCGGCACACAGGCAACAAGGACGAGAAACCCCACCATCAAAACACCCATGATCGGTCTCAAGCCAGTCTTGATCTCCATGCCGATATCCTCACGTGTCTGCTCTCACCCATGTAGCGCCGTGGGAGAGGCACGCCTGCCTCTCCCACGGTCATCAGGGTCCTTCCATCAGATCCCTATTCGTCGACCCGGGCTTCTCGCATCTCGCTCAGACGGCTGAGAAGGATTCCAGCAGCCAGCGCGACGATCCCCCCAGCCGCTATGGCGAGGGCAGCCCAAGGCATCACGGTTGCGCCCGTCTCGGGCAGGACGACGGCCGTGCTGAACGACTGCATCACGATCTCGCCCTCCAGCTCGACGGGCGGGTCCGCGTCCGGGAACTCGTAGCTTCCCTCTTCGCCCGTGTCCTCGTGCAGCATCGCCCACAACGTCTCCGTGGCCTCCTCCGTGTCGATCTCGACCGTCACGTTGGTGTTCTCACCATCGGACACCGCCGCGTGACCGATCACGGGCCCAGGGGCACCATCGTCGTCCGTGTGGATGACGATCCAGCCAGGGCCATCACTTACCACGCTGTCCACGGTCACCGTCCCGTCTTCGATCGCTTGATCGCTGACCGTGACGCTCGGGGTCACCTCCTGACCGCGCGCTACTGGCACGACCAGCAGCGACGCTACGATTACGAGAACTACTGCCACTGACTTGTAGATCTGAGACATGTCCAACCCTCCTTCACTTCATGCATCGACTTGCTTCGGCTTGGAACCCTTGCGGACTTCCCTGCGATGATAGCACAGAACTTCGCAGCCAATGGACGGAATGAGTTGGAGGCAGGGTTGAGGTTGGTTGGAGAAGGTTTGAATTCGGTTTGGTGTGGTAACAGTCCATCGGCGGCCAGGGCTCCTCATCTCTCGTGGATCATCGCCACATCGTGACCCCGCACGTGTTCCAAGACCGGCCGCTGCTCCGAATCGACCAGATATGACACCGATGCGGGGAAGAACTGGTCTTCCGGTTGTAGACACCGGCGCACCTGGACGGCCACGTCACTCGTGCACGTTCACGAGGGTTCCTACGTCGACGAAATTGAACACCCACTCGGCCTCTGACGTGGGTAGATTCACGCAGCCGTGGCTCATCGGCTGACCGAAGTTGCTGTGCCAGTACGTCCCGTGGAGCCCGTAGCCCTGATAGAAGTACATCACGTAGGGTACGTCCTCCAGGTAGTAGTCCGGACCCTCCATATCATCGTAGCGGAGTTTGATCCAGATCCGGAACTGCCCCTTCACCGTGGGGGTCTCCGGCAGACCGGTTGAGATCGGGGTCGTGCGCACCACGTCGCCGTTTTCGTACGCCCTCAGCCGCTGTTCCGACAGATCCACGTCGATCCAGCGGTCGTCTTCGATGGCCGATGGCGGGGCCGCTGTGGGGATGAGGGTCGGGCTGGGGGGGACCCTGGTCGGCGTCGCCTCCACCTCTGGCACCGACTCGACGTTGTCGGCGTCGACGACGGCGCTGGACACCCAGGCCTCCGTGTTGCCGGTTTTCACGCGCCACCAGCCTTCGTGCTGCGCCGTGATCTCGACTTGCTCACCAGGCTCCAGATATCCCGCCAGTGCGTAGTCGGTCCCGGGTCCGCTGCGCAGGTTCGCCCCTCCGGGTTTGACCTCCGCGATGGCGGGAGCCGGTGTGGGGGTTGGGGAGGTGGCCGTCGGCTCCGTGGTCGGCTCCGGCGTCGGTGGGAGTGCCGTGGGCCTGGGCGTCGCGGTCTCGAAGCTCGCGGCGGGCCGGAACGTCTCCAGGGACCTGATCACCCGGTCCACCTGCGCAAGGACGTCGTCCGAGATATCTGCCGCGTCGTAATCGGCGCTGAAGTCCTCCACGTAGAAGAGGAACCGCAGGTCCCCGAGCGCAATCTCCTCGGTCCCCTCGTAGATCACGGCCTTGGTCTTCCCTTCGCACACGAGCAGGGCCTTGTCGACCCTCTCTCCCGCACACGTCACCGTACCCGCCTCCACCACCTCTCCCTCGGGAAGCCGATCCCGGCAGCAGATGTTGGGATCTTCCGTGACGTGTCGGTACCCGATCACCAGATTCCTCGATCCCTGGCTGAGGCTGACGAAGTTCTGCCCCTCCATGATGCTCCAGGCCGACGGGTAGCGGAACGAGAAGCCATACGCGTGGTTCGTGTACGTGGCCAGTTCAGGCACCCGAATTGCTGCGGTCGCCGGCTGATTAGCCGTCGGCTCCACCGGTGTCTGGCTCGGCGACACCCGGGTGGCCGCGGGTCGAGTCGGGCTTCGTTCGGCGGGGACGATGCCCGCTGATAGGCAGGCACTCGAGCCCAACGCGAGGGAGAGCACAAGAAGAGCGACCGTGTGGGCGCGTGTACGGGACAGCCTGGGGCTCACGTCTCGGGGCCTCCTCTCAGTCGCTCGTCAGCTTCAATCGAGCCTGCCCTCACTGGAGCCCCGGCGGCACGTAGTCGGCGAAGCTCTCAATGTGATCCCAGTAGGCCGCATATCCGGTCAGAGCCCAGATCGCCGCCGCCGCCAACAGGACCAGCGCGCCGATCACGCGCAGCGTCCTGCTCGCCCTCAGGCTCACCAGCGGCTGCAGGAGACAGCACAGCCAGGCCAGGAGACCGCCCAGCCCGGACAGGATATAGCCCAGGCCCGCCACGACCGGGCTCCTCGTGAGCCCCAGGTCCATCACTCGCACACCGAGGACCACGGCAACGAGCCCGGCGAAGAAGGCGTAGACGGAAACACTGGCCATCTCCCACTCGTTCCGCAGTGCGAGCGCGGCTCCGAGGAACAGCGTCCCAAACAGGACGGTCGGCTCACCAAACAGGATGTTATGGCTGCCAGGCAGAGGCCAATTGAAGCTCATATGTAATCCTGTCGTCACGGCGATGAACCCGGTGATCGCGAAGCCGGCGACCCACGGTCTCTTGTCCTCGGCGACGATGCCCCTGTACACGTAATGGGCCAGCACGACCAGCCCAGCCGTCATGTTGATCAGCATGAGTGTCAAGTAGTCAATCACTTTGCCCTCCGATTATAGCGAACCAGATCGACACCTTCAACCGTTCCAGTTCGGGTCGCTCCCGGCACGACGCGACTCGCGCGCCGTGCGGGCACAGATGCAGCACCAAGTGCGTCAGTCAGACATTCGCATCCAACTGGCAGTGCGTCGTTTGGTCCCTACACGAAGTGCACGTCCTGGGACCGGCGCAGCACATCGCCTGGGTAGAGCCACGAGACGAGGCGCAGGGTCATCGCCTGCCCGAAGTTCGTCAAGGCTCCCACCCCGTCCGCCGGCATGACCAGGCGGAAGAAGCGCAACCCTGCCGACGCCGCGGTGTGGAGCACGCAGATGTTGGAGACCGTCCCCACAATCACCACGGACTCCGCATCCCACACCCGGCTCAGATAATGGTTCAGTTGGGTGCCGTAGAAACCGTCGTAACGCGCCTTCGGGCAGACGAGCTCGTTCGGCGCTGGTTCGAGCTCCTCCACGATCTCCCAGCCCCACGTCCCAAGCCTGACGTGCTCGGGCCAGTTATTCCATTCGGGATCACCCTCTCGGTGCGTGTCCTGGGTGTAAGCGACGTGCACCCCGCTCTCGCGCGCTCTCGTCAACAGCTCCTGGATCTGCGGCAGGGCTTCCCTGGCGGCAGGCACGTAGAGCGCTCCGTCCGGATGCACGAAGTCGTTCTGCATATCGACGATCACGAGCGCCGTCTTCTCGGCCCGTAGCTCCACCTCCTCCTCAAAAGGGATCTCCGGCACCTCGACGGTCCTACCCGGTATGAAGTCAACGCTCATCCTTCACCTCCGATCTCCTCAACGTGTGCGTTGCGTCCATCGTCTGGCTCAGCCAGATCTGTCGCCCGGAAGGGCGTTCAAGCGACGTGGTGCGCCGCGACCTAGAGCGTCTGAGCAATCCTCAGCGCCTCGCGCACCATCTGGTTCGAGAACCCCCATTCGTTATCGTACCAGGCCATCAACTTCACCAGATTCCCCGCCACCACCGTCGTCATCCCCAAGTCGACGACCGTGGCGTGGGGGTCACCGATGATGTCGGACGACACGATGGGGTCATCGGTCACGCCGAGGATCCCACGGTACTTGTCGGTCTCTGCCTCCTCCCGGAAGATGTCGTTCACCTCTTCGACCGTGGTCTCCCGCTCCGTGACGAAGACCAGGTCCGAGACCGACCCCACGGGGATGGGCGCTCTCACCGCCACGCCATCGAATCTCCCCTCGAGCTGGGGCAGCGCCTTCGTCGTGGCAATCGCTGCGCCCGTGGATGTCGGCACCAGGTTCGCGGCGCCTGCCCGGCCCCGTCTTATCTTCTTGGCCGGGGCATCGACGATCGACTGAGAGGACGTGTAAGCGTGGATGGTGGTCAAGATCGCCTTCTGCACGCCCAGCCGGCGCTCCATCACCTCTGCGACGGGCGTGATGGAGTTCGTGGTGCAGCTGGCGCACGACACCACCCGCGTCTCCCCCGACGCCACGTTCACCCCGTGGACCACCGTTGGCACGTCCTCGCCCTTTGGCGGGGCCGAGAGGATGGCGAATTTCGCGCCGGCCTCCAGGTGCTTCTGCAGATCCTCCCCCGTCCTGAACACGCCTGTGCACTCGAACGCAATGTCCACGTCCAGATCGCCCCAGGGAAGCTGGGCAGGATCCCTCTCCTGGAGGAACAGGTACTCCTCCCCGTCCACGACCAGGTTGCCGTCCTTCACCTCGACGCTCTTATCATACCTCCCATAGACGGTGTCGTACTTCAAGAGGTAGACCAGATTCTCCAAGGGCGCGATGTCGTTCAGCGCCACCAGATCCAGCCCTGGCGTCTCCAGAACGATCTTCAGCGTCGCCCTTCCGATCCTTCCGAACCCGTTGATCGCTACCTTAGCCATTCGTGTGTCTCCTTTTTCTCAATCGAATCTCTTGACCGATGGGGATTGCCAGCTCCTACCGGGGCTCCCGCAAGCTATACAGGGTCCTTACAACCACTTCCGGCAACGCGGGGTGGATGTGCATCCCCTGGCCAACCCAGCCGGCTGTCCCCTCGTTCGCCATGACGTCCACAACCTCTTGGATCAGCATGGGCGCGTAGGGCCCGATGATGTGGAAACCCAAGATTCTGCCACTTTCACGTTCGACGACCGCCTTGGCAAACGCGTCTCTCTCCATCATCGCCTGGCCTTTGGCCACGTCCAGGTACTTCGATTCCCCCACCAGGATGTCGAACTCCCGCCGCGCCTCGGCTTCGGTGAGGCCAACGGATGCAATCTGGGGATACGAGAACACGGCGTGTGGCACCGCGTGGTAATCCATCGGGGCCTTGTGATCGTGGGCGAAGTTGTGCCAGGCGACACTCGCCTCACGGTTGGCCACGTGCTTGAACATGTGCCCTCCAGTGGCATCGCCCAGGGCCCACACATTCTCGACGTTCGTCTCGAGGTACTGATTGACCTGGATGTAGCCCCGTTCGCCGGTCTCGATGCCGGCGTTCTCGACCCGCAACAAATCCGCGTTCGATTGTCTTCCAGCGGCCACCATCACCTGCTCCGCGGTGACCTCTATAGTCCCATCGCCGTCCAGGTTCCATCCCCTCAAAGCGATGCCCCGTTCGTCCGCGGCCGCCTCGATGACCTCGGTGTGGGTGTAGACGTCCATGCGCTCCGCGAGCTTCTTCCTCAGCAGCTCCGAGATCTCCGGTTCTTCATCGGGAACCAGGCGCCGGTTGCGCTGGAGGACTGTCACCCGGGTGCCTACGGCCGAGAAGAAATGGGCGTATTCGACGCTGATATACCCTCCGCCGACGATCGCCAGGCTCTCGGGCCTCTCGGCGAGGTCGAGGACGCTCTCATTGGTGAGATAGGGAACCTCCTCCAGGCCGTCAATGGGGGGAATCCGCGGTCTGGCGCCGCTGACGAGGAACACGTGCCGGCCAGATATCCGCTGATCCCCGACGGCCAACGTCCTCCGCGGGCGCTCCAGCCCCCCATCCTGCACGAAGTGGGCCTCCACTTCGTAGAAATCCAGGTTTGGTGTTGCACGGAGCCCCTCTCTGATGTCGTTGCGGCTGTGGCTCACCATGCGGCGCATCCGGGCCATGATAGCCCCGAAGTCAATCTCCGCGATCTCCGCCTCGACACCCAGCTTCCGTGCCTCTCGAATCTCCATCACTCTATCCGCAGGGAAGATAAGGATCTTGGACGGGATACACCCGACGTTGAGGCACGTCCCGCCGAGGGGCCCGCGGTCCACCCAGGCCACGCTCAGCCCCTGGTACAAGGCGTTCTCCACAATCGTCCCGCCGCTTCCAGACCCGACGACGACGATGTCGTAGGCTTTGACGTCGTCTGCGGGCACGCTCAGTCCTCCACGCGTATCACATTGGCGTCCTCATCGGTGCGCAGGACGTACTCCTCCCCTGCTGCACGCAGCGTGATCCTCCATCCCGGAGTGATCACCTGGGCGCACGCTTCCCCTTCCTCGCCCAGACCGAGGCAGGCATCGGGCCACTCCCTCCGCTCGGCCTGCACTACCTCGATCTCATCCGCCGGCACGCCGGTTTGGGCGCTCAGCGCCTCCTTCGCGGTTGCCTCCACGCCCACTGGCAGTTGCGAGGGGGTCCCCGGCATTTCCGGTGCGGGCCCGGGCCCGCACGCGTTCAACGCCATCATCAGCACGACCACACCCAGGACCATGGTCCTCGTCGACTCCACTGGTTTCACCTCCTCGTTCTCGTCAGCACAAGCTCTCAGGCAAATATCGGCTCGTACTCATCCGCTGTCCGAATCAATGCCTCCTGATCTCGTTCGTTCATCGGCGTGAACGCCTCACACGCCTTTACGAAACGGGGCAGCAGCGTTATGTCGCCAGCCGTGCATAGTCCGGTCACAGGCTGGGAGAGGGCAAAGTCCACGGCCTCCTGGATCCTCTCGGGTCTCTCGAACGGTCTGTACCAGGTGTTGTAGGCCCTCGGCTCATCCCCATCCCACAGGCCCCTGGCGATCGACTTGATGATCATGGTGCCCGCATCGCGGTCTCTGCACCGCTGCAGCAGCTCCTCCGCTGACCGCCGGTAGTCAGCGTCAGCGTAGAGGACGAAGTTGATCGGGAAGAGCACGGAGTCGAAGTCGAATCGGCTCAGTGCCTGCGCGATCACGCTCGGGGCATCCAGACCATGCGCCGTGATGCCGATGAAGCGCGTCAACCCTTCCTCCCGGGCCTTCACGACCGCCTCCAGCGCACCATCGGGACCGGTCGCCTGATCCAGCTCTTCCACGCTGTTCACAGCGTGAAGCTGGTACAGATCGAAGCGATCAATCTGCAATCGCTCCAGCGAGGCTTGCATGTCTCGCCCCGCACCCTCTCTCGTCCGCTCCATGGTCTTGCATCCAACGAAGAAACGATCGCGCTGCTGAGCCAGCCACCGCCCCAACCGCAGCTCGGCGTCGCCGTATGTCGGCGCCACGTCGACGTGGTTGATGCCCGCCTCAATGACCGTCTCCATCGCCTCATCGGCCTGCTCCTGCGTGACGTTTGAGAACGCGAAGGCCCCCAGAATAGCCACGGTGCTCCTGTGCTCGGTCCGCCCGAATCGTCGTCTCTCCATCCTCGCTCCTTGCCCCCTCCACCGTCCACAGAGATGTCGCCCTCAGCCCATCCGTCGCGGGCATCGCGGTGCTTCTGACACCGTGCTCGGATCCTGGCCGGCCAGTTCGTTTTCGGCTTGTTGGCCCTCAGGGCCCGTAGGTCTCCGCCAGGTAATCGACCAGGACCTCTTCCTCCTGCTGGTCCAGCTCGGCCCCTCGCTCGATCATGTTTGCGACCGTCTCACTCCACTCCTCCCGGGTCTTCGAGGCGCTCCTGACCCGAGCGAGGGTGTGGCACTGAGTGCAACGATCGTTGAGCAGCGTCATCCCGGACAGGGTCGGCCCTTGCACGTCCGGCTGCGGCGTCACCTCCCCCTCGCCGCACCCGGCGACCAGCCCGGAAATCACGACCAGCAGCAGAATCGCTAAACGCAACAAGGCTCTCGACGACATTCGATTCCTCCTTCAGCCTCAACGCTCCGATGTCACTCCACAAAAGAACCGCGCTGACGGATGGGCTCTCTGTGTGGCGCTCCCGTAATCAGCACGAAGCGGGCGCCCTGCTCCGCTGTCACCCGCACCTCACCACCCCGTCTGAAGATTGCCGCCCTCCCGCGCTCCAGCGCCGCGTCATCCAGCGATATCCGCCCTTCCAGAACGTAGACGATCCCGCTCCACTGGGAAGGAATCCGGTCTGTGAACACCGCCTCCGGCTCGAGCGTCACGTCCAGGTATCGCACGTCCGTACGGAGCTCCACCGGGGATCCTTGTCCAACCACTGTCCGCACGCGCACGCCTCCGTCTTGCTGATCCGGAATCTGGTCCGACGGCACCGGTTGGTAGTCCGGCTCGATCTCTTTGAGCCGCCGAGGGAGGTTGACCCACAGCTGCAGGCCATGGCTCGTCTCCTCCGCCCCTGGAAGTTCCGCGTGCACGATCCGCTTTCCTGCCGTGAACCGCTGCACCCCGCCGACCGAGACGATCTCATCGTTTCCCAGGTTGTCCCGGTGTCGAAACGCCCCGTCCAGCATGTACGTCACCGCCTCAAAGCCACTGTGAGGATGCTCCGGGAAAGCCGCCGGCGGCGTCACGGTGAACTCATCCAACAACACGAAGGGGTCGACGTGCTGTTCACGTCTTGTCGGGAAGACGCGCAGCACCTCTGCCCCAGCGCCCTCGCTCATCGCGACGGCTTCCACCTGTCGTTCAATCGCAACCTGCTCGCCCATGGTCTCACTCGGGCTCGTCACTGTGGGGTCCCTGGCTGAAATGTAGAGTCTGCTCCACACGGACCTCCAACTCCCGTTCCACCTGCGGCAGCGCCTGCTCGTCCGTCTCCGGCGCGTATCCGTCCATCACAGCCCGATCTCTGATCTCTACGACGCGGCCGAGGAGCTGGTATCCCTTGTCCGCCTCCGGGTCCCAGGCCACCAGCGCGATGTGGCTGTTATCCTCCAGATTGGCCATCGTGCCCGGGCAGAACCACTCGCTCACAGCGACGCGGCCAACTCCCTCAAGCGAGATCGACCCCGCCGTGGCCACGTGTGGAAGGCCATCGGCGGCCGCCGTGGCGATGAACACGTGGCCCACCTCTTCGCCCAACGCGGTCGCCTCTTCAAGTAGCTGTTGGTTCATACCAGGCCCTCCGCGGCCGAGCCCTTCTCACGCCAGGATGGCTTCCAGCCCGATGTGCAACCCCGGCCGCAGCAGGTTGGAGACCGGGCATGCGCCGCCCGCCTCTTCGGCCAGTCGCTCGAAGGTCTCATCGTCGACGTCCGGGACGCGTCCGCGGACCTCCAGCGCACTCTTCGTGATCGCAAACCCGCCGTCTTGCGGCGAGAGGTGGACCGTGGCCGTCGTCTCGATCCCTTCCACGTCGTAGCCCTTCTTGGTCAGCACGTTTGCGAAGGCCATGCTGTAACATCCCGCGTGCGCCGCCGCGATCAACTCCTCCGGATTCGTCCCGGGGGCGTTCTTGAACCGCGTGGCGAACGTGTATTCCTCATCTCTGAGGACCGCGCTTTCGGTGCTCACTGTCCCCTCGCCTCCGCGCAGGTCCCCAGTCCACACCGCTGTGGCACTTCGTTCAATATCCGCCATCGTCGACCTCCTGTTCGTAACTCACGTGCGTACTCGACCGCAACTCTCGTTTGCCTAGCGGGCCTGGTCTTGGTCAAGGCGGAGGTTAGCCCGCCATGTACCCGCCGTCGACTGCCATGGCATGCCCGGTGACGAAGGATGCTTCCTCGGAGCAGAGCCACACCACAGCATCCGCTACTTCCTCTGGCTGCCCTAGACGCTTGACCGGCTGCATCTCGGCATATTGCTCCAGAGCCTCCTCGCTCCCGCCGGTTACGCGATCAACCATCGCCGTGTGGATCACGCCCGGACAGACAGCGTTGACCCGAATTCCCTCAGTGGCGTACTCTAGCGCCGCGGCCTTCGTCAGCCCCACCACGCCATGCTTGCTCGCCACATAGGCAGGCAGATTCTCAAACCCAGCGCAACCTGCCACGGACGCGGTATTCACGATGGCCCCACCGTCTTGCTCCAGCATGCGGGGGATCTCTTCCTTCATACACAGCCACACACCCCTGAGATTAATGTCGATGACTCGATTCCAGTTCTCCTCCGTGGTCTGAGCCGTGGGTGCTTGTTCGCCCTCAATGCCCGCATTGTTGAACGCGACATCTAAGTGGCCGTACGTGTCGATGGTATGCTGCACCATCCGCTCCACGTCTTCCGCGTTCGACACGTCCGTCTCGATAAAGAAGGCCTCGCCGCCCTGCGCCTGGATCATCTCCACCGTCTCCTTGCCCCCGGAAGTGTCGACATCAGCGACGATCACGCGAGCTCCCCGTTCCGCAAAGGCGAGTGCCCCGGCCCGGCCGATGCCGCCGCTCCCTCCGGTTACGATTGCCGTCTTGTTCTCAAACGCCTTCATCTCTCGTGCTCCTTGTATACTATTGTGACAGACCGGAAAGCGGCTTGCCACAAGGCTTTGTGGTTCTCCAGGAGCCCGTCCCTCGTCCACTGATCGTCTCGGTCGTGAGCGTTGATCTTCCCACTCATCGCTCTGCGTCAGCAGGCAAGCACGGTGGTACTCCTAGCGTCTGCCCTGCATCAGGTTTTGCGACAGCTCGATGAAGTCCCTGGCCATCCGCCTCTTGTCGAACTTCTCCTCTACTCGCTGCCGCCCCTTCCTGCCGAGCTCCTCGGCCAGTGCGTCATCCTGCAGTAGCTCTGCCACCCGCTCGGCCAGCTCTCTGGGGAGCCGCTCCTCATCCTTGGTGATCACGAAACCCGTCTCGCCGTGCACAACCGACTCCGTCAGGCCTCCCGAGTTCGTGACCACCACGGGCACTCCACAGGCCATTCCCTCCACCGGAACCAGGCCAAAAGGCTCGTCTCCAATCGTGGTGTAGATGACCACGTCGCTCAGCGCTGTCAGTCGCGGGATGTCGTCGTGGTCATAGGTGCCAATATGTACATGCTCTCCCAGATCGTTCTCTCTGATCGTCCAGTCGATCGTCGCGTCGTACATGGCCAGCTCATCCTGATCCTCGTAGATTCGCTGAGCGCGACCGGTCATCACCATCAGCGCGTCGGGCACTCGGTCGACTACTCGCGGCACGGCCTTGACCGCCGGCAGAATCCCTTTCCAGGGCAAGAACCGCCCGGGATGCAGAATGACCGGCCTGCCTTCGAAGTCATACGCCGCTTTCAGTTCTGTCTTCCTCGCCTCATCAGCCGGTCTGAAGGTCTCGATATCGATGCCGTGCATGATGACGGTCCACTTATCGTCCGGCATCTGCCCCAGCTCCGCCGCCATCGTCTCCTGGATATAGTGGCTGATCGCCACCAACTTGTCCCAGTGAATCTCCTTCACGATCCGCGCTGATCTCTCCTCGGACCGATCGATAAACACGTCGTTGTGGATGACGAGGTAATAGGGAACGTCTCGCTCGTCACAGGCATGTGCCAGGGCTCTGGACAGCTCAATGAAATCGAGATGAAGGTTATGAGCCTGAACCACGTCGATCTGCTCTTCTTCGAGAAACGCGGCAAACATTCGCTTTGAGCGTTCGAAGATATCCTCGCCCGCCTCCCGCGCCTCGTCGAGCAACTCAACCGCCATGCCGTCGCGCCGCTCGACCGTCACGCCCTGGACGA
This sequence comes from uncultured Anaerolineales bacterium, assembly GCA_964390305.1. Classification (GTDB taxonomy): domain Bacteria; phylum Chloroflexota; class Anaerolineae; order B4-G1; family B4-G1; genus SKLM01. The sequence continues at coordinate 15,012 of CAYMHT010000016.1, read as the reverse complement.
CTTCGCTGCTCGGCTCGCCGGCCACGCTTCCGCACAGCACGCTTACCTGGGCCCCCTGCCTGACCATCTCCGGGCAGATCGTCAAGAGGTGCATCTCCACCCCTCCGGTTACCGGAGGGAACGCCCAGTGCACAACCCCAATGCTCAATCCCAGAGTTTGCCTCCCGAAGCTCCGTGACTCATTCGCGGGCGACCGCTCCATTCAGCCAGCTCGAACGGAGTCCCTTCACCGCTCTGGCGGCCCCTTGTCGTCTCTTTCAGCCGTCGCGATGGCCTGTCGGGCCACCTCTCTGAACTCCTGGATCCCCAACGGCTTCTCAACGCAGCGATACACGCCCAGGCGCTCCGCCTCGCTCTGGAAGCTTCGACAGCCGTAGGCCGTCATCCATACCACGGCTGCCTCCGATCTCAGGTCTTTGATCTTCTCGGTGAACTCGATACCGTCCATGTCGGGCATGATCAGATCGGTGATCACCAGGTCGAGTGATACGTCCCTGGCCTTTCGCAGCCCGTCCTCCGCCGTGCTGGCCGTCACAACCTCGAAGCCGTTATCGAGTTTCATCAGCGCGTTCCGCAGGACGAACAGCACGCGCTCCTCATCGTCAACGATCAGGATCATCCTCTTGGTCCTTCGGCTGTCTCCGTCCTTCCTGAGAACTGTTCTTGACGGGCCCTGCTCTCGTCTCGTCGCGATGGTCCCTCCTTAAGCTGCCTGTTTGAGCAGCGAACGGCGTTGTTGGATAGCAGAGACCCTTCAGGTTCGCGGCGCTGGGGGTCACCGGAAACTCCCACCCGTGGCAGCCGGGCACCGGGGGCACTCGCCCTACCACGTTACTCGTCACCGAGTGTAGCACAAAAAAAGGGCCCCAACCGATGGGCTCGGTTGGGGCTGACTTTGGGCTCAGTTTGCTAAAGTTGGAATTCGGTTGGAATATTCTACTGCGCGGAGCGCAGACCGGCACGCCCAGCATCGACGAAACGGTAACCCACGCCGCGCACGTTCACGACGTAGACGGGCTGCGACGGATCCGGCTCCACCTTCTGACGAAGCCGGTGGATGTACCACTTGATGATGTCCCGCGCCTCCTGCACGTCCTCTGGATCGTAGTCCCGCGTCACGCGAACGAGCTCCGACGGTTCCACCACGCGGTCCGTATTCTCCATCAGGTGTGCCAGCAGCCTGAACTCGCGGCGTGTCAGGTCGAGAGGCTCCCCGTTGTAGGTGGCGACGTATTTCTCCCGATCGACGAAGAAAGGCCCTCGCTGGAGATGTTTCTGCTTCGCCTTTGTCTCCACATGAGACTCGACGAGTCGTTCGCGGCGCTCCAGCGCCTCCTCGATCGCCTCGCGCACCTCCTCCGGCTCGACCGGCTTCAGGAGGTACCCGTCCACCCCCTCCTCGATTGCTGCTTGAGCCGACTCCAGCGAGCCGTGCGCGGTCATCATAATCACCACCGTGGCGGGCCATCGCCATCGCACGGCCTCCAGAACCCGCAGACCGTTCACCCGTCCGCCCAGCTTCAGGTCAAGCATCATCAGGTCGAAGCGCTCATCCCGCAGCTTTCGGAGCGCTTCCTCTCCACTCCCTGCCGTCTGTACGATGTGCCCGTCCTTCTGCAGCGCCTTCTCGAGGAAGTAGCGGATACCCTTCTCGTCGTCCACCACCAGGGTGCGCAGCTTCTCTGCCACGTGGCCTCACTCCTTCGTATCCATCGTCACACAAACGCATCATACCAGAAAAACGGCACCGGACAAACCGGCGGGAGACAGGCTGGATGGTGGTCTTGCCAAGGGCAGTTATGTGTGATAGAGTTAAGCGTGTTGAGACGCATCCGCAGGCATCGGACAGCGTCACGGACGTTCCTTCAGTTGCTCAGCTTTGTTCAAGACATGTCGCAAGACCTATGACTATTGAAGCGGTGATCAACCATCCATGGGACGTTTCAACTGATGAAGCGAAGCGGATACAGCGCGACCTACGAGAGCACGTCGTTATCGAGCCCCTCGATGAGCAGCCGGAACTGGTGGCCGGTGTAGACGTGAGCGTGAAGGATCAGCAGGCTCGTTCGGCTGCCGTGGTGCTCTCCTTTCCCGAACTGGAGCCACTCAAGGCCAAAACCGCGGAGGGGCCCGTCACGTTCCCCTATGTCCCGGGATTGCTTGCCTTCCGCGAAGGCCCCGTGGTCCTGGAGGCGCTCCAGAGCCTTGGCGAGCGTCCCGCTGTGGTGATCTTCGACGCCCACGGGCTGGCCCACCCGCGGCGCATGGGCCTGGCCGCGCATCTGGGCGTCCTGCTGGACGTTCCCTCCGTGGGCTGCGCCAAGTCGTGCCTGTGCGGCGAGTACACCGAGCCCGACAAAGAGAGGGGCAGCTGGACCCCACTCCTCGATGGAGAAGAGGTCATCGGGGCCGTCGTTCGCACGCGAGACAACGTCAGGCCGGTATTCGTCTCCATCGGGCATCGGGTGGACCTGGAGAGCGCGGTTTCCCTGGTGCTCGACTGTGCACCCAAGTACCGCCTCCCGGAGACAACACGCTGGGCCCATCGCGTGGCGGGCAGCGAGGGTTTGTCCCAAGCGAACCGGCCGACATCGTGAAACCGATGACTCCCAGGCTCGATTCGGACCGCATCGCGCGAGCAGCGCGTCTCCTCCGCCGGGCTCGGTATGCAGTCGCGTTGACCGGGGCGGGCATGTCCACCCCGTCGGGGATACCCGACTTCCGCTCGCCTGGAACCGGCCTGTGGGAAGAGACCGACCCGATGAAGGTGGCCACGCTGTACGCGTTTCGACACCGCCCCGAGGCATTCTACGATTGGATACGACCCCTGGCCGAGACCCTGTTTGAGGCGCGTCCGAACCCAGGTCATGTGGCGTTGGCCAGGCTGGAGGCTGCCGGGTACCTGGAGGCCGTCATTACCCAGAACATCGACAATCTCCACCAGGCGGCGGGCTCTACGGAGGTACTTGAGGTCCACGGGCACCTACGCAGTGCGACGTGCATCGAGTGCTATCGAACTCAAGCCACCGATAACTTGCTGCAGGGCTTCCTCCGCTCTGGCGAGATCCCGCGATGTCCGGCCTGCGGCGGGGTGTTGAAGCCTAACGTGGTCCTTTTCGGAGAGCAGCTCCCCGTCGACGCGATCAACGCGGTAATGTCGCACGTGACCTCGGCGGATCTCATGCTCGTGGCGGGGTCGTCACTCGAGGTGGCTCCGGTGTCCCAACTGCCGCTGCGAGTCCACAGACGGGGCGGACGCCTGATCGTGGTCAACCTTCGGCGCACGTACATCGACGACGCCGCCGACGTGGTCATCCACGGCGACGTGGCCACCGTGCTGCCCCGCATCGCCCAAGCCTGCAACGCCTAGCCGACATCCAGTTGGCGCGACGACGCGGCTAGAGGACGACTACATCCTCTCGTCCTGGAAGGTATCGGGATCGACGAGCAGGTCGCCAACGTGAAGGGTGTCGACCCTCTCTAGCGAGGAGACCGTGGTGTGAAGGTGGACCGTGTCGTGGGTCCGGAAGGGACCTCGATGGGCGAGGCAGACTGACCCCCGTGCACCGACTCTCCGGTTTCCGTCGCTACCCCTCTGCGATGGTGACCGCGTGGATCGCATCACCCTGAGCGATCGACTCGACGACTTCCATCCCCTGGAGAACCTTCCCAAAGGCGGTGTAAGCCCCATCCAGATCCCGCGTCTCCTCCAGCGTGATATAGAACTGGCTGCCGCTTATATGCCCGCTCCGGGTTGACGTCATCCGGCCTGCGGGCCATTGCGATGGCGCCCTTGGCGTGCTCGAGCTCGATCTCCGCCGGGACCGTATAGCCCGGTCCACCCGCGCCGCTTCCCAAGGGATCACCGCCTTGGATGACGAAGCCGGGCACCACCCGGTGGAACGTCAGGCCGTCGTAGAAGCCCTGCCTGGCGAGAAAGACGAAGTTGTTGACCGTCTGTGGCGCGGCGCCAGGGTCGAGCTCGACGACGATGTCACCTTTCGCGGTGGCAATGGTGGCGACGTAGTCCTTACCAGAATCGATGTTCATCTCTGGCGGCGCGCTGTACATCCTGTTCCGCTCGGCCGGATTCTCCGGCATAGAAGACGTATCCCCGTCGCTCAAAGACGAGGCAAACCAGATCGCGGCGGCCGCTACCAGGATCGCCGCCCCGGCTCCACCAATCCACCACCAGATCCGATTGTCCTTCCCCTCTCGAGCCATCGATCTGGGCGGTGTGCTCTTGCCGACGCGTCTCCCACCCTTGTCCATGAGCCCCCCTTTAGAAGACGACTATGAGAGTGTGCCTGCGGCACCACATTATAGGTCAATAGTAGCCCAGCGCCAGAAGGACCGCAGCCGAG
>CAYMHT010000016.1:0-10548 GCA_964390305.1 uncultured Anaerolineales bacterium | reverse complement strand
GCGGCACCACATTATAGGTCAATAGTAGCCCAGCGCCAGAAGGACCGCAGCCGAGGCAAGCAGACAGAGGACCAGGGCCAGGTCGGCCCTCCAGGATCGGGCACCCGGACGGCTCACTGAGTAGCGATCGCTGTTCGGATCGAAGGCGCGCACCGCGGCTGCGTTCACGATCTGGTCGCCATAGCGCAGCGTGTTGCTCACGAGCGTGACCAGGAACAGACGCAGGGCCACGACAGGCCTCCGAAGCCCACCTCGCAATCTGATCGTCTCAAACGTCACCGTCGCCATCTCCTCCAAGGTTCTCAGGAGGTTCATCGCCACGCCGAGGGCAAACCCGAGTCCTCTCACGTGTAAGCGCTCGAAGAAGACCATGAAGTCCGACAGAGACAGAGCGGAAAGACCGAGGCTGAACGCCAGCGTAAGATTGAAGGCCCGGCCTGCGATATCCAGGCCGAGACGGACGCCGGTCCAGTCAAGAGACGCACGTTCCACCGACAGCCCAGCCGTCGGGGTCAGGAAAGGGCCCAACACCAACGCGGTGGCGATGAAAACCCAAAAGCGAAGGCGACGAAGGGGACGGAGCCCCTGCGGGCTCCAGGCCAGCCCAAAGACCAACTCCAACGCCGCCAGCGCCGCCAGACGCCAGCCGTCGCTGACGAGGGCCAGGGCCGCGCCCCAGACAGTGAAGATGAGATAGCCCCAGGCGCTGAACGGGCTCACTCCGCCGCGGGCTGACCGCGCTGCCCGAGCCGCCGCGTCACCGCACCGCCCAATGCCCACGCGCTCCATCCAGAGATCCCTCCCACGATCAGACGAAGGCCCAACAACAGAGCCACGATCGGCAGAGCCAGCGAGGCATCCAGACCGAGCATCTGGCTGCCGTTCTCGACCAGCATCCAGTAGACGTCTACCATATTCCGGCCATACATGACCCCCATCATCAAGAACTTATGTGGGAAGTTCCACGCCACTGCCAGAGCCCCACCGAGCACAAAGGTCCAGCGACGAGGCTCCTGAGCCAGAAAGACCGCGCCCTCCATCATCACGCTCTCCATGAGGATGGCGACCACGGGCCCTATCTTCCCTCCGGCAGGGCTCAGCAGCTTGAGCAGCGCCGTGATCACGCCGATCAGCAGCAGCGAGCCTCGCTTCCGTACGAAGAACCGCCCTGTCAACGCGACAGCCACGCCGATTCCGGCCAAGATGACGCCCTTGAAGAACGTATTCGTGAAGGCCGGGAAGATGACGTTCAGATAACTTCCCAGCGTCGTCTCGACGACGCCCCACAGGGCGCCGAACAACCCAATTGTGACCCAATCACGCACGCGGTACGACGACACTCGTCCCTCCTCTCTGTGGATCACCAGCGCTCGCTCCAGCTTTCCGCGCCCTCCCGGCGCACCCGATCTGCATCGCTCGGACGCCGGTCTCCGACCGTGTTCCGAGCTGCCCGTCGCCGATCGGCGCGGTGACAGATGAATCTCCTAGGCGCGGTCCTCCGCCCCTCGTCTCTCAACCACCGCGCCGCCGACGATGCGCCACTCCCGATCTGCGTACCGGTCCACGAGCCGTCGGTCGTGGGTGATCAGGAGGACCGTCTGCCCCTGACGGTTGAGTTCGCTCACCAAGTCCATCACCTGGCTCAGGTGGTGCCAGTCCTGGCCAATCGTGGGCTCGTCCAGGATGAGCAGGCCGGGGCGGAGACTCAGCGTGGCTGCCAGGGCGGTCCGTTGCTGCTCGCCGACGCTCAGCGCCTGGGTGGGCCGGTTACGGAGACGGAGGAGGTCCGTTCGTGCCAGCAAGGCCTCCGCGTCCCGATCCCGATCCAGACCGAGATTGCGCGGTCCGAAGCGGACCTCCTCCTCGACGACCTGGCAGACCAGCTGGTGGAGTGGATTCTGCTGCAGAAGCCCCACTCTCGGCCTGTTTCCTTTCCCAGCGTGCCAGATCACCCGCCCCCGTCGCGGCCGCAGGAGTCCGGCCAACACGCGGGCCAAAGTTGACTTGCCCGCCCCGTTCGGCCCAACCAGAGCAGCGAAGTCGCCGTCTCGCAGCGTCAGCGAGCAGTCGCGAAGCACAGCACGGCCGTCGTATCCCGCCGCGACGCCGTCGAGAGTGACGAGGGGGTCGCCGGTGGGATGGGACGGCGATGAACGCTCTTCCTGTCGGACTCCCACCCGATCCAGCACCAATTCCGGAGCCCCGTCAGCGACGATGCGCCCGTTCCGCAGCCATATGAGCCGATCCGCCAGGGGCATGAAAGGCTCCAGTCGATGTTCAATAACGACGACAGTCACCCCGCGCCGGCGATGCAGGCCCGCCAGGACGCGCGCCACAGACCGGGTGCCGTCCTCGTCCAGATTCGCCGTGGGCTCGTCCAGGATCAGGATCGACGGCCCCATGGCCAGGGCGGCGGCCACGGCCACGCGCTGCTGCTCTCCCGCGGAGAGGTGACGCACCGATCGCGCTCGGAGGTGGTCACACCCGGCCGCCTCCAGCGCGTGGGCTATGCGGCTGGCGATCTCCTCTGACGGCAGCCCGAGATTCCGCGGTCCGAACGCGACCTCCTCCTCCACCGTGGCGTTGAAGAGCTGGGCCGCGGGGTTCTGGAAGACAAGGCCAGCGCGGGTCGCCACCTGGGCCACAGCGTCACGGCCGGGGCTGAGCCCCGCCACCGAGATCTCACCTGTGACCTCAACGGGAATCGATGTCTCCTCCTGATGCAGCAAGCCGAGCAGCGCGTGGGCCAGCGTGCTCTTGCCGCTTCCGGATCGACCTCCGATCAGCACAAATGAACCCTGTGCGATCGACAGATCGATCCCTTTGAGCCCAAGCCCACCGGGGTAGCGGACGTCCAGGCCTCTCACGTGGATGGCGGGCGCAGCGGCGCTCATCACGTCCAGAGCCGCTCGCACGACCGAAGCCAGGCGATGCTGGTCTCAATCCTCCTCCGGCGGAAGTCAGAGACCAGGCGTTCGAAGGGATCTTCAGCCCCGTCGGTCGCTCTTCGCTCGAGCTGTTCAAGTCGCTCGCGACAGACTGCCCGCTGCGCCTCGAGGAGACGCTCCACGCCCTTCAGATTCAGAGTACGAAAGAAGTACAGCTTGGCGAGGAACTCCACACGCATATCGCGGACGGCGGGCACCGCCTCCCGCAGCCATACGGAGAAGCTCTTTCGCCCAGCGGGCGTGATGGCGTAGACCTTGCGGGGCGGATAACTCTCCTCGTCGAGGCTCGACTCGACCTGACCGGCCGCCTCCAGGTCCTTCAGGGTTCCGTAGACGTTGCTCATCCCCATATACCAGATCCGGCCGAGCTCCTCCTCAGCGCGCTGGTGGAGGGCGTAGCCATGGGCCGGCCCTTGCATGAGGAATCCAAGGAGTGCTTTGTCGAGTGGGAACGACGACTGAGACCTCATCGCCTGTGGAGAGGTTGACTCAGCTTATGAATAGTCATGGCGTGAATATTATACTCGCTCGCAGCGAGGACACAACTCCGTCAAAGGCCGTGAAACCTTCTTCAACTGGGGGTGGGGCTCCCCCGCTCCAGCGGCGCCGTCCCACAACTTCTCGGTCACCCGGCTACGGGACGTCGATCTGAGCGGTGGGCGGTATCTTTTCAGGACCTACTCGGACGACGGTGCACGGGTCACGGTCCAGGCGCCATCTTCCGCGTGAGGGGGCAACAAGCCGATTCGACTGACCACTTTGCCCTGCTTCAGGTAGACCCGGGTGACCCGGGGCAGCAAGCTAGTCGTCACCTCATAGTTGATGGTCTGGGCCCAGCGGGCCACCTCCTCGGCGGGGATGTGCCCGTCGCCCTGTCGACCCACCAGCACCACCTCATCGTGAAGCCTGACACCGGGGATGTGATCGACGTCGACGACGAACTGATCCATACACACGCGCCCGAGGATAGGCGCCCGCCGTCCGTGGATCAGGACAGCGCCCCGATTGGAGAGGATGCGATGGTAGCCATCGTCATAGCCAACCGGGACCAAGGCTACACGGGTCGGCTCCGTGGTGACGTGTGTGCGCCCATAGCTGATGCTCGCCCCGGCGGGCAGGGTGCGCAGGCGAGCGACCCGGCTCTTTAGGGCCAGGGCCGGCCGGACTGGCACAGCCGGCTCTAGCTCGGACGAGGGCCGCATACCACAGAGTGCGATCCCGCAGCGTACCATGTCGAGGGCCATCTGCGGCAGGTCGAGGGTGGCCGCGCTGTTGCAGACGTGCTTGAGCGGAAAGACAAAGCCCGCCGCTTCCAGACGTTCGACCAGATCCATATATGCCCTGAACTGACGGCGCGTGTATGTTTTGTCGGCCAGATCGGCCACAGCAAAGTGGGTGTAGCGCCCCTCCAGGATCAATCCCGGCTCTCCGCCGGTGGGACGGGGTTCGAGGGTCGTCGGGAAGTGAGCAAAATCGAGCACCTCATCCGGCAGCAGGCCGAGTTAGCCTGAAGTGGTCTTGGCGCCTTGCAGAGGCTTGACCTTCGCTGTCATATGTAGCTTGACAAGTGAGTGTCCAAGAGCGATCCGTTCTGGCAGGTGTCACAGCGTCTGCCACTGCGCGGGATCGAAGCGACGTAGTAACTGGACCCCGATGAGTCAGTCCGCGCCGGTTTTGCCGCACCGGGTCCCGACACGTGGCCCGTGGTTGATCTCGCCCATCTGCGGCCGGACTGGGCCTGTCGACTTGATGGAGGAAGACTGACTGTGCCGATTTCAGCCCTCGTCTGTCGCAGGTCGTAGGGCGGGCGGCTGATGATCTGGCTCAACCGCTTGGTCCAGGTCCTTCCCCGGGGTCTGCGCAAACCGTCTGTCCAAAGAGGCCAGCGGAGCTAGTTGACGACATGCTAGATTCCACGCCGTATAACGTCGAATCTCCATCCGAGGGCTGGCGTTCCTCCAGTGCCGCCCGTGGATGCTCAGGCCCAGGTTGAGCGACCAACCCTGCTCCTCGTCGCCAGCACACACCCTGGTGCTGACTTCGTGAGGTTCAGTTCGAGCCTATCGAGAAAGAGTGAAAAGATGTGCCCGCAGCGGTGGCCAGTGATTCGAAGGAGGGCAGATGCCACACGCGCCAGGGTGGTCTTCGCACCACTCGAGCATAGCTGCCGCGTCGGCTGAAGCCTTCCCGGGAATCACATTTCCGACAGGCCCACGGGCTGACCGTTGAGGCTCATCGGCTTCCCTCGGGCGCAAGATCCGACACAGAACGTGGGCTTGCACTTCTTCCAAGTAGCGCTTCCAGCAGCGGTCCGATTTCCTGCTGTATGTGTTGGAAGAGTGCGAACACTTGATTCACTCCCACGTCGCCCGCGGGCACATTGAAGTCGAGGTTGGTTTCCGTGTTGAGCATACGTTTACCTAGTCGTGTGACAGCTTGGGGCAAACCGATGCTCTTCTGTTTCCTGCTAAGTCTCAAGAATAGATGATACGATCAACATTCTAGGCGAATGAATACAACTGCTTGCGTTCGCCATGCCGTGGTGCTATAATCTCCTCCAACAACCGCGATGATCCATCTGGACGACCTGCTCGAGGCAGCCGCGGGACAGCTGGTGGGGCCCTCCAGGCCCACCGAGTTCCCTGCATTCTGCTACAATTCTCAGCGCCTCACTCCTGGCGAGCTGTTCGTTGCTGTCAAGACCGAGGGGGGCGATGGTCACGATTACCTCGCTGAAGCCATCGAAAAAGGGGCCGGCGGTGTGCTTTGTCAGTTCCCGCCGCATAATCTTGCTGTTCCATGTATCGTGGTTCCCGACACCCGGATCGCCCTGGTTGACTGGGCCGCTTTCGTCCTCCGGAAGTATGAGCCCGAGACTGTAGCCGTCACTGGCTCCACCGGCAAGACCGATGCATGTCGAGCTATCGCCGCAGTCTTGGAAACTCAGTACAAAGTCTTCTCCAATCCGCCCGGTTTGAGCAACAGCTTCGGCCTTCCCATATCCCTGGAGAGACTCGCCCGTGAGCACGATGTGGCTGTCCTAGAGATGGCCACCCACGCTTTCGGCGAGATCGCCGCGATGGCGGAACTAACGCGTCCTCGTGTGGGCATCGTCACCTCGGTTGAGCGCGCCCATGTAGCTTACCTGAACAGCCTAGAGGCCGTCGCTGAGGAGAAAGAACATCTGATCGAAGCACTCCCATCCGAGGGATTGGCTGTGCTCAATTACGACGATCCTCGTGTCCGAGCGATGAGAGAACACACGAGAGCCAGTGTCATCACCTTTGGCACGACCCCTGACGCAGATATTGTCGCCTCCGACCTCCGTCCCGACCGTGGAGGGCTGCGGCTTGCGGTCCATTTCCCGAGCGTCAGCGGTCTCGGGATCCCCGGCTATCCGGCCAAGGCAGAGGTTCAGACCCAGCTGATGGGCCGACACCAAGCCAGCACGATCCTCGCCGCCATCGCCGTGGGTATGAGTTACAGTCTCCCCTGGAACGACATCGTTGATGCGCTAGAGCAGCTCCAACCTGGACCAGGACGACTTCAGATCCTCGCAGGAATCGGGGGTTCCTGCTTGCTCGACGGGTCGGCCGGGTCCAACCCGGCGAGTGCTCTGCATGCCCTCTCCACCCTTGCTGACTATCCAGCAGAACGTCGGTTGGCAGTCCTGGGGGATATGGCCCAGCTTGGGAGCTATGCCGTGGAGGGGCATCAAGAGGTGGGCCGCGCAGCTGCGGCCTTCGTGGATCTCCTGATTACCAAGGGCGAGCGGGCAATCTGGATAGCTGAGGCAGCCGAGGACGCGGGACTACCCCGTGACCGGATCATCGTCACCCACACCGACGAGGACGCCGTTCGAAACTTGAGGTCTCGTCTGACGTCAGGAGATGTCCTGCTGGTCAAAGGAGACGTGGAGACCCATATGGAGCGGGTGGTCGAGCAGCTCCTGGCCCACCCTTCGGACAGCGCCAAGCTAGTGCGAAGGCTGAAGGGCTTGAAGGTTCAGGCGTCGCGCCCCACACGCCCCACTTGGCTAGAGGTAGATCTAGAGGCCGTAGCCTACAACGTCCGACGTATCAAGCGACTCGTCGGGCCAGCCGTAGAGGTCTTGGCGGTATTGAAGGCCGATGCTTACGGGCACGGCGCCCTCAAAGTGGCGCGGACTGCCCTTCACAACGGGGTCTCCTCCTGCGGTGTTGCTTCGGTCAACGAGGCAATTAGGCTACGGGACGCGGGAATAGACGCCCCCATCCTTGTGCTGGGCTACACGCCTGCGTGGTTGGCTAAGGACGCCCTGCTGCACGATGTCACGTTAACGCTCTACGACGCCGACGTGGCCCGTATCTACAGCCGGGCCGCCGTAGACCTACGACGCACGGCTCGCATTCACATTAAGGTAGACACAGGGATGGGGCGCTTGGGGCTGCTGCCTGACGAGCTTGTCCCCTTCGTGCACGGAATTCGCCATCTCCCCAACCTTGATTTGGAGGGCATCTTCACCCACTTCTCGGTGGCCGACGAGGAGGACCTCAGCTACACTCACTGGCAACTCAAACGATTTCAGGACGTCCTAGATCGCTTAAGGCAGCAAGGCGTCACCTTCCGCAAGGTGCATTGCGCCAACTCATCGGCGACTTTGCGCGTGCCTGAATCCCACTTCGACATGGTGCGTCTGGGCCTGGCGATGTATGGTCTGCGGCCCTCGGATCACGTGACCCTACCGAAAGGGTCTCGCCCGGCATTGTCGTGGAAGACCAGTGTCGCACAGGTGAAGACACTCCCGCCGGGCAGCTACGTGAGCTACGGAAACACGTACCGAACCACCCAAGAAGAAACAATCGCCGTCATCCCCGTGGGCTACGCCGACGGTTTCCGCCGTGCGCCGACACGTTGGCAGTCCGTGTTGATTCGAGAACAGCGCGCTCCCATTGTGGGCAGAGTGTGTATGGATCAAACGATGATCCGCGTGGACCATATCCCCGGTGCCCGCATCGGCGATGAGGTGGTTCTCATCGGTCGCCAGGGAGACGACGAGATCACGGTCGAGGAAGTAGCGCACTGGTTGGGAACCATCAATTACGAGGTGATCTCCGAAATCCTGGCCCGGGTGCCGCGCGTCGTGTAGTGTAATGGATCAATAGATCGGTACCATCCTCGGGGTGACAAGCTGTCGTCAGATACGTGCTGACCTCGTCCAGCAGGCAGTGCGGGAGGATGGCAAGGCTGGATTCACCAGTGCATCCTAGATGACGGAGTGTATCCAGGGGTGTTTGGAAGGTGCTAAATAGGGAGCTGACCCGTTCCTTACGGCCATCCCGGCGACGTCTAGCAGCAACTCCTCCAGCAGCGCTTCCCTCCGGTGCTTGTCGATCCTTTCCTTGAACTCCGTCAGGGTCGTCTAGTCAGGCTCTGCCTCTCATCCAACGCCAATCCGAGGGAGCACTTCACCGGTAGCCCATCACTCACACTCCGCGCTTGTTGCATCTGACCTTGGGGGTGATATAATCACCGGTCAGGAGACCGAGAATGAGCACGGGGCGACTGTATCGTACGGAAGGCGTTGTCATGCAGCGGCGCGACCAGGGGGAGGCTGACCGCGTCCTGAGACTGTGTACTCCCTCAGGCAAGGTCGACGTGCTGGCCAAAGGCGCCCGGAAACTGCGCAGCCGTAAAGCGGGTCACATCGAGCTCTTCACCCGCTCCAGCTTTGTGCTTTCGCGGGTGCCAAACTACTGGGACATCATCAGCCAGGCGGAGACCGTCGAGCCTCACACGCGGCTGCGCAGCGATCTGCTGCGCGGGACCTACGCCCGCTACGCGGTTGAGCTTCTCGATCGTTTCTTTACCGAGGGCCAAGGCGGCACGGCTGTGTTCGATCTGCTCGACCATACACTCAGCTGGCTGTGCGAAGCGGAGGACGATGGACTGGACACTGTTGCTCGGTTTTACGAGCAGCACCTTCTGGGGCTGGCCGGCTTCCGCCCCGAGCTCTTCCGCTGCGTGGGTGCACACGACGAACCAAGGGTGCTTCGTGCCGCTGAGCCTGGCGACGGCAGACGCGCCTTCGGCTTCAGCCCGGAGCAAGGGGGTGCCCTGTGCCCCGACTGCTACGAGGCCAGCAAGCGCGTCCCGGACGTGATGCCGTTATCTCCGAACGCGCTCCAGTTGCTCCAGGAATGCCAGCGCGGCTCTTACGCGAGCGTCGCCTGCCGGGCGATCCCCCGCTCCCTGCACGAGGAGCTGGGGCGCGTGATGCACCACTACGTAACCTACCATCTCGAGCAGGAGGTAAAGGCTGCTGCCTTTCTGCGGCAGGTTAAGCGTACGCAGGTGGCCAGAGGGGACCATTGAGAGTGAGCGACAACGCATTGACGTTTCAGCAAGTCATCTTGCGCCTGCAGGAGTACTGGGAGGACTACGGCTGCGTCATCTGGCAGCCTTACAGCGAGAAGGTGGGCGCGGGGACGATGAACCCGGCCACGGTGCTCCGGGTTCTGGGACCGGAGCCGTGGAACGTCGCCTACGTGGAGCCATCCTACCGCCCCGACGACGGCCGCTTCGGCGATAATCCCAACCGGATGCAGATGCACACCCAATTCCAGGTGATCCTTAAGCCAGATCCCGGCAACCCCCAGGAGATCTATCTGGAGAGTCTGTATGCCCTGGGCATCCGGCGGGAGGAGCACGACATCCGCTTCGTGGAGGATAATTGGAAGCATCCGGCGCTTGGCGCCTGGGGCCTGGGCTGGGAGGTGTGGCTGGACGGGCTGGAGATCACCCAGTACACCTACTTCCAGCAGGCTGGTGGCTTCTCTCTCGACCCGGTCTCTGTGGAGCTGACGTACGGTTTGGAGCGCATCGTGATGTTCCTCCAGAACGTGCGATCGATCTGGGAAATCGACTGGGACGGGAAACACACGTACGGCGAGATCTATCTCCCCCAGGAGATCGAGTACTGCGAGTACGCCTTCAGTTTCGCCGACGTCGAGCGGCTGACGAGGATGTACGATCTCTACGAGGCTGAGGCCCGCCGCTGCCTCGACGACAACCTGGTCATCCCGGCGCACGACTACGTGCTGCGTTGCTCGCACACGTTCAACCTGCTCGATACGCGCGGTGCTATCGGGGTGACGGAGCGAGCCACCTACTTCCGCCGTATGCGGGCCCTCTTCCTGGAGGTGGCAGAGGCCTACGTCGAGCAGCGGAAGCGGCTGGAGTATCCGTGGCTGGAGGAGGCGCCGGAGAGTAAGAAAGCTGCGGAGGAAGAGCCGGCGGTAGAGGCCGGGGAGCCGTTCGCAGCGCCCGCCGCCGTGGATTCGCGAGCGACTTTCCTGCTGGAAATCGGGACGGAGGAGCTTCCGGCGGGCGATCTCGACGACGCTCTGGCCCAGCTTCGTGAGATGGCGCCCACGGCCCTGGAAGAGGCGCGCCTCGACTGCGACGACGTTCGGGTGCTGGGCACGCCGCGCCGCCTCGCGGTGCTGGTCGAGGGATTGGCTCCACGCCAGCGGCCGATCGAGGAGCTGGTCAAAGGGCCGCCGGCTGGTGTCGCTTTCGACGCTGGCGGGCGCCCCACGCAGGCTGCCAAGGGCTTTGC
>CAYMHT010000015.1:0-37919 GCA_964390305.1 uncultured Anaerolineales bacterium | reverse complement strand
CCTGGCTGGCCGTGACCATCAAGAACGTCAGCGAGGATCCTCTCACTGAGCTGAACGTGCGGCTGAACAGCCTCGACACCTACGCCATTGAGGTTCCAGAAAGCGCTAAGTTCGTGTCCTCTATGGCGCCGCACGAGGGAGAGGAGTTCCACTACCACGTGGCGGCGCAGCGGTCGGGCGGAGTCTACATCTCCATCGACGGACGCTGGGCCGGCGAACCCTTCCATTGGGAGTCCCCGTCGAGACGTATCGCGGTGGGGGACGAAGTGGCTGAGCTGGTCAGCGTGTTCGCGCTGTCCGATCCCCACCTCCGTCGCGGAGAGCCGGTCACGATCGAGGCCACGCTGCGCGGCCTCACCACGGCCGGTGGGCTGATCCTCGAGTTCTGGGTCGAGACTCCCAGCGGGGACTCCATATCCGTCGACAAGACGGCGACGGATCTGCTGAACCCCGGCCAGGTGGCGACGTATAAATCGGATGAGTTCGTCCCCGAGGAAGAAGGGATCTACGTGATCCATGCCTACCTGTTCGACGACACGAGGCGCATTGGACACGAGACGGACTATCTGAGCATCACCACGTGAGGTTCCAGGCAGGCGGAGACGATTGGCGGACGGAGGATCTCCGCGCCTTGGGCGAGCCGCGCGTCGTTGACGGGATAGGCCCGTTCCATGTGGCTCAATCCCGACAGCGTGATCGAGGTGAAGCGGCGTGTAGCCGAGAAAGAGGGGTCCTAGACGGCCATCGCGATCTTGCCCCCGATAGAGCATGCAAAACAAAAGGCCTGACCTGAGATGCGCTCGGCAGCAAGGCAATTCTGAGAATAGCACTAAGGAGAGGTTCCAATGACAGACGAATCAAGACGACTGGATCCAGGTAAGCTCTACCAGATTGTCGACCCACGACAGTTCGCCTTCGAGACCACGGATGAGGTGGAGGACCTGACGGAGGTCATCGGCCAGCCGCGAGCGGTCGAGGCGATGCGCTTCGGTATGGGGATCGAGGACAAGGGCTTCAACATCTACGCGATGGGTCCGCCCGGGATCGGGAAGCAGTCGCTCATGCGGCGGTTCTTCGAGGAAAGAGCCAAGGACGAGCCACCTCCCTCCGACTGGTGCTACGTCAAGAACTTCGAGGATGACAACAAGCCTCGCGCCATCGAGCTGCCGGCGGGCATGGGGGTCGAGTTCCGCGACGACATGGACGAGCTGGTGGAGCAATTCGACACGGCACTCTCCGCAGCCTTCGAGAGCGAGGAGTACCAGTCGCGGCGCCAATCGGTGATGGAGGAGTTCAGGGAGAAGCAGCAGCAGGCGTTCGAGGAGCTCCAACAGCGGGCCCGGAAGGAGGACGTCAGGCTCATCCGTACCCCCGCTGGGCTCGCCGTGGCCCCGGTGCGTCAAGGTGAGGTGCTCTCCCCGGAGGAGATCCAAGAGCTTTCCGAGGAACAGCAACAACAGCTCCAGGCGAAGGTGGAGGAAATGCAGGACGAGCTCCAGGAGATCCTCCGCCAGGTGCCGGGGTGGCAACGGGAGATGCGGGAGCGTCTGGACGAGCTGAACCGGGAGATGGCTAATCTGGCTATCGGTGGCCTCATCGACGAGCTCCGCGAGAAGTACGCGGACTATCCCGAGGTGGTGCACCACCTCGACGCAGTGCAGGAGGATGTGGTCGAGAACGCGGACCACTTCTTGCCGCAGCAGGGAGGGCAGCAGCAAAGCGCCCAGCAGCAGCTGCAGCAGATGATGCAAGGAGGGGACGCCGAAGGCCGTCAGGCCTTCGTGAAGGAAGTGCTCATGCGTCGCTATAAGGTCAACGTGATCGTCGACAACAGTAAGTCAGAGCA
Source organism: uncultured Anaerolineales bacterium (assembly GCA_964390305.1). Taxonomy (GTDB): domain Bacteria; phylum Chloroflexota; class Anaerolineae; order B4-G1; family B4-G1; genus SKLM01. The sequence goes on along the minus strand of CAYMHT010000015.1, from coordinate 36,073 downwards.
CGCGCCGGTGATCTACGAGGACAACCCGACCTATCAGAACCTGATTGGGCGCATCGAGCACATGGCCCGTATGGGGGCCCTGACGACCGATTTCCACCTGATCAAGGCCGGGGCCCTCCACCGGGCGAACGGAGGGTACCTCCTCCTCGACGCGCGGAAGGTGTTGACGGAGCCATACGCCTACGAGGCACTCAAGCGCGCGATGGACGCCGGCCAGATCCGCATCGAATCCCTCGGGCGGCAGCTGAGCCTCATCAGCACTGTCTCACTGGAACCCGAGCCGGTCCCACTCGACGTCAAGGTGGGTCTCTACGGCAATCGGCTGATCTACTACCTGTTGACGCAGTTCGATCCCGACTTCGCGGATCTCTTTAAGGTCCAGGCCGATTTCCACGAGGAGATGGACCGTGATGAGGAGAATCAGCAGCTCTACGCCAGGTCTATCGCTACGATGGTCCACGAGGCGGAGCTCCAGCCCTTCGACCGCGGCGCCGTGGCGCGACTGATCGAGCACAGCGCCCGCATGGTCGGTGATTCGGAGAAGCTGTCCACCAGGGGAGAGAAGCTCGATGACCTGCTCCGCGAGGCCAGCCACTGGGCCAAAGAGAACGGAAACAGCGTCGTCACCGCCGACGACGTCAAGCGCGCGATCGATGCGCAGATCTACCGTGCTGATCGCCTGCGCGAGCGCATGCAGGAGGCGATTCTGCGCGATACCGTTCTGATCGATACGCAGGGCGAGGAGATCGGACAGATCAACGGCCTGTCCGTCATCCCCTTGGGCGACTTCATGTTTGGCCGTCCCACGCGCATTACGGCGCGAACGCGGATGGGCAAGGGCGAGGTTGTGGACATCGAGCGAGAGGTGGAGCTCAGCGGACCGATCCACTCGAAGGGCGTCCTCATTCTCGCTGGGTTCCTCGGTTCCCAGTACGCTGTGGATAAGCCTCTTTCACTCTCCGCGAGCCTGGTCTTTGAGCAGTCCTACAGCCAGGTCGAGGGGGACAGTGCGTCCTCGGCCGAGCTATACGCGCTTCTCTCTTCCCTCGCCGAGGTTCCAATCAAGCAGTCGGTCGCAGTCACTGGCTCGGTGAACCAGCGCGGTCAGGTGCAGGCGATCGGCGGCGTCAACCACAAGATTGAGGGCTACTTCGACATCTGCGAGGCACGCGGTCTGACCGGCGAACAGGGGGTCATCATCCCGGCCAGCAACGTCAAGAACCTGATGCTGCGCCAGGACGTAATCGACGCAGTGGATCAGGGGACGTTCCACATCTACCCCGTCGAGACCGTGCAGCAAGGCATCGAAATTCTGACCGGTGTGCCGGCCGGTGAGCGGGATCCCGAGGGCAACTACTCCGAGGGGACCATCAACTACAAGGTGGAGCAGCGGCTGATCGAGATGGCTGAGAAGCGGTCTCAGTTTGGCAAGGAGGCTGAGGAGGAAGAGGGCTCATGACCGACGAAGAACTCAGTGACGTCAGCGCCACCGCTCCACGGCCACAGGACCGAGAACCTGGGCATGGGATAAGACGGATCTTGGTCGCCCTCGATCCGTCGGTGCACAGCCTGGCGGCCCTCGAGGCTGGCGCCCGGATGGCCGCGCACCTCAATGCCGACCTCATAGGGCTCTTCGTCGAGGACGTGAACGTGCGTCGCCTGGCCGATTTGTCTTTCGTCGAGGAGGTGGGTTTGTTCACGGCGACCTGTCGCCAGGTCCAGACTCACGAGCTTTCGCGTCAACTCCGGGTGCAGACGGGCAGAGTCCGCCGGCAGTTCAGTATCCGGACGCGCAGCCTGAAGACCCGCTGCACGTTTCGCGTGGTGCGCGGCCGGGTCGCACCGGAGCTGCTGAGCGCGGCTGCCGAGGCCGACCTGGTTATCCTGGGCAAGGGGGCCTGGGCGGCCTTTGAGAGCGAACGCCTTGCTCCCACTATCCGGGAGGTGTTGAGTCGGGCCCCGGCGTCGACGCTGGTGCTGCGAGCTGGGGCGCGCGTCGAGCCACCGATGCGCGTCGTCTACGACGGCACGCCACTGGCAGACAAGGCGGTGGCGACCGCAGCGGGACTGGCCGCCGAAGAGGATGGCCATCTGGTGATCTTCGTGCTGGCCGACGACCCCGACGAGGCGTCCCGCCTGGAGGAGAACGTTCGGCAGCGGTTGGAAGGAACGCAGCTGGAGTTGAGCTTCCAGACGTTGACCGAGGCGAGTGTCTCGCGGCTGGCATATCTCGTGGCTCACGAGGAACGGGGAACACTGATCCTGCCTGCGGATACAGAAGCGCTGGAGGACGAGGCGGTGCTTGATTTCCTCGACGAGACGCAGGCTCCAGTCCTTATGATCAGGTAGGGTTGGGCAGGGCAGCCGGTGTCGCCCGTCGATAGCGCCGGGCGGTTCTCGCTGGCTGGGATGAGGTACGGCCAGCTCCGTTCGTATCGTTGAGACAAGGAACTTGATGGAGGAACTTCTAGTGATGGCGGAAAGAACCACTCTGGATGGTCTGAATCTGAGTCTGGGCAAGCGCACGCGGCTGCACCGCATGCTCTACGAGCACGGCCCAGGGAACGGCACGCTCCTGATTCTGCCCATTGACCACGGCGTGGAGCACGGGCCGATCGACTTCTTCCCCAACCCTCCGAGCGGCGATCCGGATCACCAATGGCGATTGGCCAAGGAAGGTGGCTACTCGGGCATCGCACTCCACATCGGACTGGCGCAGAAGTATATGCACGATTATGCTGGCGACGTTCCGTTGATTCTCAAGGTCAACGGCAGACCGCATATCCCCTCCGGCGACCGTCCATTCTCGGCCCAGGACGCGCTGGTAGAGGACGCAGTCAGGCTGGGGGCTGACGGCGTGGGGTATACCCTCTATGTCGGTTCCCCCCGGCAGGACGAGGACTTCGTTCAGTTGATGCGGGTTCGAGCCGAGTGCGAGCGATATGGCATGCCACTGGTTGTCTGGAGCTATCCCAGGGGGGAGGCGATCGAGAGAAAGGGGGGTCGTGACTCGATCTACGCCGTGGACTATGCTGCCCGGCTGGCTAATGAGCTGGGTGCCGATGTCGTCAAGTTGAACGCGCCGGCATTCAGGGATCCGCGAAACAAGGACAGCCCGGAGCCCTACAGCGAGCTCTACGAAGCATGGAAGGACCTGGACGAGTACGAAGCGTACCGGCGGGCGGTCGATAAGGTCGTAGCGTCGGCGGGGAGGACGATGGTGCTGTTCTCCGGCGGGAGCAAGGTGAGCGATGAGGATCTGCTGACCAAAGCGCGCATCTGCATGGAAAGCGGGGCCACAGGGCTGATCTTCGGCCGCAATATGTGGCAGCGTCCGTTCGAAGAGAGCCTCGACATCACGAGACGCGTGAGGGAGGTTCTCCTCTCGGTGTAGCGTGAAGCGCGAATCGTTAGCAGCGCGGATGCGGCGACGATTCGGTGTGGCATTTCGTACAGACATGAAAGAAAGGAGGATTTAGGATGGCAATCAGACATCCAATTGAGTATCAGGTATCCCCCGACCAAATTGACCGGGGGCTCCATTGGGTGACGCTCCGGCTGAAGAACGTCGGAGACGAGCCACTCACCGGACTCGATGTCCGGCTCCACTCCATGGATGATTACAGCATCGCCATCGCTGGCGCGGGGAACTATATCGAGACGCTGCCGCCTGGAGAGGCCGAGGAGATCCCGTACCGCGTATCCGCCGACCTCACCGGTCGGGTCTACGTCTCGGTCGAAGGATGGAGAGGCGAAGAGCGCTTTGAGTGGGAGTCTCCTGGCGTCATGATCAAAGTCGGGAAGGCGCCGGCCGAGTTGGTGAGTGTCTTCGCGTTGACCGAGCCGTATCCGTCACCGGGTGAGGTGCTGCGATGCGAGGCCATTGTCCGTGGACTTGAGCCAGCGGGTGACTTGCGGCTCGAGTTCTGGGCTCAGCAGCCGCGCGGAGAGTTCGAACAGCTCCTCACGCTCGAGAACCTGCAGCTCTCGGCGGGAGATGAGAACAGCTACGCGACGGAGATCACGCCCGAGCAAGAGGGCGAATACGTTGTCCACGCCTACCTGTATGACGGCGAGCGGCGGATCGGGCACGCGACGGATACCGTCTACGTCGGGCAGGCGGAGACGCCCCCTCTGGAGCGGCCGGAGTTGCCGCCGGAGGAATAGAGGCACGGATTCGGTGAGCCCGGTCCCTCCAGGGGATGGAGGGCTGGGCGACTCTTGGCAAGACGAGCTACAAGCAGGCGTGTGGCAGCTCTGTGGCCACTCGACCTGTCTGGTTAGGTGACGCGATAGACGAATAACGAGGTAAGGAACAATGGGACAGGTGATACTGCAGCAGATCGGTCAGCTTCTCGGGGGAGCAATCCCGAGCATCGTAGCGGCATTGCTGATCCTGATAGTCGGGTGGTTGATCGCCCTCGTCGTGTCGTCGCTCGTTCGAGCAGCCTTGCGGCGGACCGATCTGGACGACCGACTGGCCCGGTGGGTCGCAGGCGAGGAGAAGCTTGAGGGGGTGAAGACTGAGCAGTGGGTCGGAAAGGGCGTCTTCTACCTCATCATGCTCTTCGTGTTGATCGCGTTCTTCCAGACCCTGGGGCTGACGCTGATCACGCAGCCGCTGAATCAGTTGCTCAGTCAGATCTTCGAGTACGCTCCGCGGTTGCTGGGGGCCGGGTTGCTCTTGGCGTTAGCCTGGATTCTGGCAAACGGCTTGAAACTGCTTGTCTCTCGTTTGCTGAGAGCCACTAACCTCGACGAGCGGCTTGGCACCGAGGCAGGGATGGAGGAAAAGGTTTCTCTCGCAGACACGCTTGCCAAGGCCGTCTACTGGTTGGTCTTCCTGCTCTTCCTCCCGGCGGTGCTGGACGCGCTGGCCCTGCAGGGTCTCCTTGGGCCCGTCCAGGACATGCTCGACCAGTTGCTGGGCTATCTGCCGAATCTATTCGGTGCCGCTCTGATTGTGGCGGTCGGCTGGTTCGTCGCTCGCATCGTGCAGCGGATCGTGACCAACCTGCTTGCGGCCATTGGCGCGGATCGGCTGAGCGAGCGCATCGGAATCTCCAGGGTGCTCGGCGAGCAGACGTTGTCCGGCGCCATAGGGCTGGTGATCTACGTCCTGATCCTCATCCCTGTCCTGATCGCAGCGCTTGACGCCCTCGCACTGGAAGCGGTCACGGAGCCAGCAACGAACATGCTGGACGCCATCCTGGCCGCGCTGCCCGCCTTGTTGGGCGCCGGCCTGGTTCTGGTCATCGCCTACATCGTCGGCAGGGTGGTTGGAGGCTTGGTCACCAACCTGCTTGCCGGTCTTGGCTTCAGTACGATCCTGGTGCGGCTGGGACTCGGCCACGAGCCAAAGGAGGGCGAGCGCACGCCGGCGGAGGTCGTCGGCTACCTCGTGCTGGTCGGGATAATGCTGTTTGCCACCATTGAGGCGTTCAGCTTGCTCGGTTTCGAAGAGGTCGCCAACCTGGTGAGCCAGTTCACCGCCTTTGCTGGTCAGGTCGTCTTGGGTGTGGTCATCTTCGGAATCGGGATCTATCTGGCCAATGTGGCCTCCAAAGTCGTGCGGGACACCGACATGGCTCAGGCTGGTCTGCTGGCCGCGGTGGCTCGAGGCGCTATCCTGGCGTTCGCCGGGGCGATGGCCTTGCGGCAGATGGGCTTGGCCAACGAGATCGTCAATCTGGCCTTTGGTCTCGTCCTCGGCGCCATCGCTGTCGCCGCAGCACTCGCCTTCGGCTTGGGTGGACGGGAGGTCGCGGCCCGTCAGCTGGAGCAGTGGGTGCCGTCGGAGTCCGAACAGCCCTACACGGGTAGAGAGGTCAACCGCTAGATGTGAAGGAGGGCAACTGTGAGAGTCTATCTTGTACAACACGCTGAGGCGATGTCTGAGCAGCAGGATCCAGATCGACCGCTCACCGATCTGGGGCGTCAGCACACGGAATGGTCGGGGGACCTGGCCGCCAGACTGGGCGTCGAGGTCGAGCAGATCCGTCACAGCGGCAAGACGCGCGCCAGGCAGACGGCGGAGATCCTGGGGGAGGCTCTCTCCCCCACGGGAGGGGTCGTCGCCGTCTCTGGCCTGGCTCCGTTGGACGACGTGGAGCCTGTGGCCGCAGAGCTTGACCAGGCCTCCCGGCCCGTCATGCTCGTCGGTCACCTGCCGTTCATGGAGCGCCTGGCAGGACGGCTGCTCACCGGCGATGCCCATCAGCCGGTCATCGACTTCAACAACGCGGGCATCGTCTGCCTGAAGAAGGAGGACAAGCGCTGGCAGGCGACCTGGATCGTCACGCCGCAGATCGCGGAGATAAGGAGCCGCGCCTGAAACCCGGCGTGCCGGCAGGCCCTCATGGCGGTGGACCACCAGTTTGGCTCCCTGGAGGCCTTCTGTGACCGGGTGGTTCGGGGTGAAGAGGCTCTCCGATGTCCTGAGTGCGGCGCTCCCCTCGCCCGGGGCGCGAAGCACGTGACGATTGCCTGTCCAGAGTGCCGCTTCACGGCCTCGACGGAGGCGGAGGCCAGACGAGGCAGAGTTGGTTGATGCAGTGGGAATTGCACGCAGGGGCGACCCGGCAAAGGAGGTGGTGATCAGGCCAGAGGAGATGACAGCTGTGCAGAAGTGGATGTGCGTCTTCAAGTCGATTGGGTCACTACAATAGGGAGGTAAGCACAATGGCCGTTGCCAAGGTGATTGAGATTCTGGCGCAATCAGACGAGGGTTGGGAGGAGGCCGTTCAACAGGCCCTCGACGAAGCGTCCAAGACGGTCCGCAACATCCAGTCCATCTACGTCAAGGATTTCCAGGCGATCGTGGAGGACGACGAGATCACGGCGTACAGGGTCAACACCAAGATCACCTTCTTGGTGGGAGAGGAATAGGTCTCGGTCCCTGGAACCACTCCGCAGGAGCGCGGGCGGCTTCGAGCCGCCCCCGCTCCCGTTCGCAGTCAGGTTACTTCGTTCGTAATCAACCAGTTCGTAGTCAGGCACGAAGCGCAGCGGAGTCAGGCACGAAGCGCAGCGGAGTCAGGCACGAAGCGCAGCGGAGTGCCGTTGACCGCCAACTTCTGACCGTTTTCGCACCATAAGGAGGAACTCATGCCTTTTGAACTCACCAGTCGAGCGTTCTCTTCCGAGGACGCGATTCCAGATCGCTACACGTGCGAGGGGGCGGATCTGTCTCCCCCTCTAGCCTGGCGCAACGCGCCAGAAGGAACGCGCCAGTTCGCTCTCATCGTGGAGGACCCGGATGCACCTGGGGGGACGTTCACCCATTGGCTGCTCTACAACATCCCGGCGGAGATGGACGACCTCTCGGAGGGCGTGCCGGCCGATCCGACGCTCTCCTGGGGGGGCGCTCAGGGGCGGAACGATTTCGGCAACATCGGCTACGGCGGGCCCTGCCCTCCGATGGGGGAGACGCATCGCTTCTTCTTCCGCCTTTATGCCCTCGACCAGGCGGTTGACCTGCCCCCCGGGGCGAGTCGCAACCAGCTGCTTGAGGAGATTGAGGACCGCGCCATCGCCCGCACCGGCTTGATGGGGCGCTACGGCCGTCCCTAGCGCTCTCCGGCGTGACAGGGCTCAAAACACTCACGGTTCATGGCCCGCGCCCGCCCTGACCATAGGTAAATCGATCCGCTTGACGGATCCCGATGCCGGCCGACCAGCCTGGAAGGAGACCCATGGCGGAAGTTGACCTGTTCTATCGATTCGGCGCAGCCCTCGCGATCGGCGTGCTGATCGGGCTGCAGCGCGAGTACGCTTACGGCGGCTCCGAGGAGGAGCTGTTCGCGGGGGTGCGCACCTTCGCTCTCATCAGCCTCCTCGGCTGTGCAGGTGCGCTGATGGCCGAGGAACTCGCCTCCCCGTGGGGGCTCGTGGGAGTCATAATCCCGATGGGCGCGTTGCTGGTTGTGGCGCACTTCGTCAGCGCCTGGCAGTACGGAGGGGCTGGGCTGACGACGGAGATGGCGACCTTGCTGACCTTGGCCGCTGGCGCTCTCTGCTACTGGGAGTATCTGCCGCTGGCAGCGGCGATCGGGGTGGCGACGACCGTGCTGCTCTCCCTCAAGCCAGAGATGCATGCCTTCGCCCAGCAGATCACGCGGGAGGATATCTACGCCACCTTGAAGTTCGCCGTCATCACGGTCATCGTGTTGCCCGTGCTGCCGAACCAGGGATTCGGTCCTCCTCCGCTAAACGTGCTCAATCCGTATCAGATCTGGCTGATGGTGGTGCTCATCTCCGGGATCAGCTTCCTCGGGTACGTGATGATTAAGCTGCTCGGTCCGCGTCAGGGGATCACCCTGACCGGCCTGCTCGGCGGAATCGTATCCAGCACGCCGGTGACACTGAGCTTCGCCCAGCGGAGTCGGGATGAGGAGGAGCTGGGGAGACCGTTCGCCCTGGCCATCGTCGTGGCCTGGTCTATGACATTCGTCCGCGTGCTGATCGAGGTCGCGACGCTGAATGGAGCACTCCTTGCCGTGCTGTGGCCACCGATGGTGGCCGCGGCGGTGGTGGGGCTGGCCTATGGAGCATACCTCTATCTGTCCCAGCGGGCCAAAGAGGGCGAAGAGAAGGTTGAATTCTCGAATCCGTTCGAGTTGGGGACGGCGCTCAAGTTCGGGCTTCTTTTTGCCGTCGTCCTGTTGGTCTCGAAGGCTGCCAGCCTTTACGCCGGCAGCGTTGGTGTCTACGTCTCGAGTTTCATATCGGGCCTCCCGGATGCAGACGCGGTCACACTATCAATGGCCCAGCTGAGCGGCGGCGAGGGAGCGCTCAGTCTCACGACGGGGGCCCGCGCCATCGTCATCGGGGCGATGGCGAACACGCTGGCCAAGGGTGGCATCGTCCTTGCGACCGGTTCTCGAGGGCTGCGACGAGCGATGCTCCCCGGGCTCGTGCTCATGCTGACCACGGGCATCGGGGTAGCTTTTTTGCTCTAGACACGATCGCTGAGCACCCGAAGGGAGACGGACCACCCCGGCGGAGGTGCCAATGACCAGGACCGGCACGCGGGATCGCGGTCTTGATGCCAGCGGGGCAGGACCAGGACGAATGGGGACGAAAGGCGCACATGCCGATGAGTGACCGCAAGCGCGAGCAACTCCATGAGGTCGCGGAGGAGGTTCGAAACCTGGAGGCGTCTCCTCTCTACGACTACCGGAAGGAGAACGACTACCTGCCTGTCATCGGTGAGGGCAACCCCGACGCGGATATCATGCTGATAGGGGAGGCTCCCGGGAGGGAAGAGGCACAATCCGGGCGCCCGTTTGTGGGCAGGGCAGGCCGCGTGCTCGACTCTCTTCTCCGGTCGATTGGCGTCGACCGCGAGGACGTGTATACTACAAACGTGGTGAAGGATCGCCCGCCGGGTAATCGGGATCCCCGGGCTGACGAGGTCGAGCTGTACGCCCCGTTTCTGGCGCGCCAGATCGAGATTATCCAGCCCGACGTGATTGTCACGTTGGGACGCTTTGCCACGGATTTCATCTTCGCGCACTACGACCTTCCACAACAGGGCGAGAAAATCAGCCACGTACATGGCCAGACCCTGAAGGCCGATACGCCCTTTGGAGAGGTGACCGTGGTGCCTCTCTATCATCCCGCCGCCGCATTCTACGACCGGGACCTTGAGGAGACGATAGAGGAGGATTTCCAGGTCTTGAAGCAGTTTGTCTGACCACCGGGTAGACGTGCCCAGGCGGTCAAGACGATTGGAGAGGGTGGGAACATGTCGGAAGAGAAGCAAGCCAACGAGGACGTCGCAACGGTCCTGGATCAAATCGCGGACCTGCTGGAGACGCAGGGGGCCAACCGGTTCCGGATCCGCGCCTACCGAAATGCGGCCCACACCGTGCGCACCGCCGATGAACCCGTGGCCGACGTGGTGCGAGAGGGGGGCGAGGACGCGCTGCAGGACCTTCCCAACATCGGCGCCGGCATCGCTCGAGTGATCGGTACCTATGTCCGCACCGGCCGATCCGACCTCTTGGACCGGCTGAAGGGCGAGGTCGCCCCCGGCGAGCTGTTCACGCAGGTTCCAGGCATCGGGCCCACACTCGCGCGCCGCATCGCCGAGGAGCTCGACGTCTCCACCCTCGAGGAGCTTGAGCAGGCTGCTCACGAGAGCCGCCTTCAGGAGGTGGAAGGGTTCGGGCCCCAACGTGTCCGCAACGTCAGGGTGAGCCTGGCCGGGATGCTGAGTACGGCCGCTCGACGCAGGAGGCCGCGAGCTGAGGGGGAGGGCCTCCCTGAGGAACAGCCGGCCGTGGAGACGCTGCTCGACGTCGACGAGGAGTATCGGCGCAAGGCGGAGGCCGGCCAGCTGCGCAGAATCGCGCCCAAGCGCTTCAACCCCGAAGGGGAGGCCTGGCTTCCCATCTTGCACACCGACCGGAACGGCTGGAGCTTCACAGCGCTCTACTCAAACACGAAGAGGGCGCACGATCTCGACAAGACCCACGACTGGGTCGTCCTCTACTACCAGCGAGATGGCGACGAGGACCAGGCGACGGTCGTGACCGAGACGCGCGGACCGCTCCAGGGAAAGCGGGTGGTCCGAGGACGCGAGTCCGAGTGCCGGCGCTACTACGACCAGAGGCAAGCGGGGGAGTGACACGCAGAGAGCGGACCCTTGGACTGTCGTTTCCGGTATCGGCGAGAGGCGCGATGCGGAATACACGACCATCCGAGAATGGTAAGACGATGACGTGACGTGGCGAGGGGCAAGGAGGACATTCGATGGGGAAAACGCGCAGGGATGTGGAACACCGGAGACGATCAGGTATGCTGTTGATCGCAGCTGTCGCGCTCGCAGCTGCGGCGCTGGGCTGCACCGGCCTCAGCCGCTTGCTCGAGGTCCAGCAGGAGAGCACGCCGTCCGTGTCAGAGGTGACGCAAGAGGTGGAGGAGGTGATCCCCACGATCACTGTCGCACCGGAGCAGACGGAGCCCGAAGCGACGGCCGAGGGATCGGGCGCTCCGCAGCTCGAGGCCGGTTCTCTGGCGGCGCTGTACGAGCAGGCGAATCCCGGCGTGGTCAGCATTCGGATCTACGCGGAACGCGGCGGGACGACGGACCGGGGCAGCGGCTCCGGGTTCGTCTTGGGCGACGATGGGCACATCGTGACCAACAACCACGTGGTGGCTCAGGCCGACGTCGTCACTGCGATCTTCTATAACGGGGTGGAGGTTCCCGCCGAGACCGTCGGTAGGGACGCCGACAGCGACCTGGCCGTCGTCAAGGTCGATGCACTCCCCGACGGGGTGGTCTCCCTGCCTGTGGCTGGGTCCGATGCTGTAGAGCCGGGAGATTGGGTGGTCGCTATCGGCAACCCCTTCAGCCTGGGTGGCAGCATGTCACTCGGTATCGTCAGCGCGGTAGGCCGCGCCATCCCTTCGGGAGCGACCCGTTTCCGCATTCCGCAAGCCATCCAGACCGATGCGGCTATCAACCCGGGCAATTCCGGCGGGCCGCTCTTAAACCTTGATGGCCAGGTGGTGGGCGTCAACGCCCAGATTGCATCGGGCGGAACAGGCACGAACACCGGGGTCGGGTTCGCGATCCCCTCGGACGTGGTCCGCCGCGTGGCCCCGGCGCTGGTCGAGAAGGGGGCGTACCAATGGCCCTGGCTGGGTGTCTCGGGGGCATCTGTTAATCTTCTGGTCCAGGAGGCTAACGATCTCGAGATACAGCGAGGGGCGTACATTGCCGAGGTCGTCGAGGGCGGACCGGCCGCCCAGGCCGGCCTCCAGGGCGCCACCGGCATCCAGACCATTCTGGGGGCAGATGTGCCCGTGGGCGGCGACGTCGTCGTCGAGGCGGATGGGCAGCCGATCCGGGACTTCACGGATCTCCTGGCCTACGTCGCTTTCCGGCGGCCGGGAGATGTCGTTGAGCTGACGATTCTGCGCGACGGCGAACGCCGGCAGCTGACGGTAGAGCTGGCCGTCCGCCCGGAGGGCCTGAGCCAGTGACCAGCCTGGTTCCTCGCCGCCGCCGGGCTCTGCCGGGGTGCTGCTCCATTCTCCTTCCAATACGCTTACGACACAGCTCGCCTGGCGCCAGGCCAGGGGATTGCGGACATCCACGTCTCCCTGATCGATGGGGCGATCAAGCGCGAGTGGACGCTCGCGCAAGAATGAAGGAGAGCTAGCGATGATAGACCACATACTCGTCCCGTTGGACGGATCATCCCTCGCCGAGTGCGTCTTGCCGCACGCGGTGGCGGCGGGGCAGGCTCTCGATGCGAGGGTGACGCTGCTGCGGGCCGTTGTGCGCGAGGCGACCCCTGGATCGCGCGCTGTCGATCCCCTGGACTGGCATATGCGAAAATCGGAGGCGGATTCCTATCTGGGCGAGGTGGCCGAGCGCCTGCGGGAGACGGGACTGGAAGTGAAGACCGTGCTGGAGGAAGGGAGGGCCCCTGAGCGCATCATCCGCTATGCACAGACCCACGGTGTCGGGCTGATCATCATCAGCAGCCACGGGAGGAGCGGTCTCAGTCGCTGGAACATCAACAGCGTGGTGCAGAAGGTGATCTTGCAGGCCTATGCGCCCACGATGATCGTGAGAGCCTATCGCCCTTGCCCCGAGGAGCTGATCGGGCTCGGCTATGGGGGATTGCTGGTGCCTCTCGACGGTTCCAAGCGCGCTGAATGCACGCTTCCCTGGGCGAAGAATCTGGCCGAGTTCCACGAGTGCAGGGTGGTCCTCGCTCACGTCGTGAACCGACCGGAGGTCGCGCGCCGCGCTCCTCTGACCGAGGAGGAGAGGGAACTGGTGCAACGTCTCACCAGCCTCAACAAAGAGGAAGGCGAGGCATACCTTCAGGACGTGAAATCGCGGCTCGACGCGGCGGTGGACACCCATCTGTTGGTGAGCGACAATCCGGCTGCGGCATTGCACGAGCTCGTCGACGAAGAGGAGGTCGATCTGGTGGTGATGGCGGCCCACGGGTATTCCGGCGAGGCGAGATGGCCCTACGGGAGCATAGCCCTGAACTTCATCGCTTACGGAGCCACGCCACTGCTGATGATCCAGGATGTCCCTCCCGAAGAGGCCGCGATGACCGAGGCGGAAAGGGCCGCCAGCGAACGTGCGGGACACTGACGCAGACCCAGCGGCCCGGTCCGAAGTCTACCGACGCGGTCCCCCCGTCCGGCTCGCGTCCGCGGCTCGTGGTGGTTGGCGAGCGGGAGTCGCTATTGGAGCGGCTCTCCATAGGCTGAGCTGACGATGACATCCAACGCGGAGCAGAACGCCCCAACACTTGAGGATCGAGCACGCCAGTTAGCCGAACGCCACCGCGCCTCCCGTATCGTTGGGACGGCTCCAACCCCGCTGACCCGGCTTCCGGTGCTCGAGGAGCTACTCCGGGAGGCCTACGCGAGCTTTGTGAGCCTGTCGGAGGAGCGCGGAGCCCTCTCCGGCGTGGAGGAGTGGCTGCTGGACAACTTCTACGTGGTCCAGCAGGCGATCCGTCAAATCGACGAGAACATGCCGCCCGGCTACTACCGCCGGCTTCCCAAGCTCCGTCAGTCCGCCCTTCGTGGCTATCCCCGGGTCTACGCCGTCGCTCGGGAGATCCTCCGGGCTGTGGAGGGCCGCCTTGACATAGATCGTGTGAAGCGCTTCGTCCGGGCATATCAGGAGGTGCGCCCGCTGTCCATGGGCGAGATCTGGGCGCTCCCGACCATGCTCCGCTTGAGCGCTGTGGAGGTTCTGACCTGGACCGTCGCCCGCGCCGGTGATCTCGACGTCCCCGTCGTTGGGGAGGCGCTTCCTGATCCTGTGGACCTCGAGGACGAGGCGGACGAGACAGTTGTCGCCAGTGCCATCAACAGCTTGCGGGCGGTCGACGCCCAGGACTGGGATGCGTTCTTCGAGGCGACTAGTCTGGTGGAGGACACCCTCCGCCTCGACCCGGCGAACGTCTACGCGGCCATGGACTTCGACAGCCGCGACCGGTACCGCGGCGTCGTCGAGGAGTTGGCGAGGGCCGTTGACCGATCCGAGCGGGAGGTGGCAGGGGAGGCGCTCCGCCTCGCTCGCCAGGCCCGTCGCGATAGGGTGGGCGAGACGGAAGGGTGCGACCGGCCCGGCTCCCGGGTCGAGCATGTCGGTTTCTACCTCATCGGGAGGGGCCGCGACCAGCTTGAGGAGGCCATCGGGTTTCGGCCCGGGCTTCTGGAGGCGGCACGACGCTGCGTATTCGAGCGTGCGACGGCGGTCTATCTGGGCACCATCGGTCTGGTTGTCCTGCTCGTCCTGATCGGGGCACTGGCGTACGCCCGCGCCGCCGGCGCCAGTGCGTTCGGGTTGATGGCGGTCGCCGTGCTGGGGCTCATACCAGCGTCCGTGGTGGGCGTCAACGTCGTCAACACGGTGATCAGCCGGACAGTACCGCCCCGCATACTCCCTAAGTTCGATTTCAGCGATGGCATTCCACACCAATACCGTACCATGGTGGTCGTTCCATCGCTCCTCACCTCTGAGGACGAGGTCGACTTCTTGCTGCGCCAGGTGGAACAGCACTACCTGGGCAATGCCGACCCCGAGTTCGGATTTGCCCTGCTCACCGACTTCGCCGACGCGCCTAAGAAACACCTGCCAGACGACGAGGAGCTTCTGCAGCGGGCGAAGGAGGGCGTCCAGCGGCTCAACCGTACCTATGGCGGGGCCACCTCGGGTGAAGGCGATCGAGGGCCCTTCTACCTCTTCCACCGGGAGAGGCTCTGGAACCCAGGCGAAGGATGCTGGATGGGGTGGGAGCGGAAGCGCGGGAAGCTCGTCGAGTTCAACCGCTTGCTGCGCGGCGACGAGGAGACGTCCTACGTCGTGAAGATGGGGAACCTCGACTTCCTTTCCGCGGTCACCTATGTCATCACCCTGGATGCAGACACGGTCTTCCCCCTGGACACCGGTCACCAGCTGGTCGGGACCCTGGCTCACCCGTTGAATCGAGCGAAGTTCGGGCCACATCCAGAGACGGAAGAAGGGCACGTGCCGGGCCACGGCGAGCGCGTCGTCGCCGGCTACACCGTCCTCCAGCCGCGCACCGAGGTCAAACCCGCTGTCGTGACCCGGACCTGGTTCACCAGGATCTTTGCCGGCGACGCCGGTCTCGATCTCTACACCCGCGCGGTCTCCGACGTCTATCAGGACTTCTTCGGAGAGGGCATCTATGTTGGCAAGGGCATCTACGACGTCGATGCCTTCGAGCGCAGCCTGAGAGGTCGGGTGCCCGAGAACGCTCTGCTGAGCCACGATCTCTTCGAAGGCATCCACGGTCGTGCAGCCCTCGTGACCGACGTCGTCCTCCTCGAGGACTACCCTCCGAGCTATCTCAATTACGCCCACCGCAAGCACCGCTGGGTGCGCGGTGACTGGCAGATCCTGCCCTGGCTCTTCCCAAGGGTTCTTCACGCAGGCGAGGGGACGATTCGAAACAAGCTCTCGACCCTCGACCGCTGGAAGATCTTCGATAACCTCCGGCGCAGCTTGCGCTCCCCGGCGATCTTCGCTCTGCTCATCGCCGGCTGGCTCTGCCTCCCGGGCTCGCCGCTGGCGTGGACCCTCGCCGCCGTGGTCACCGCCGCCTTGCCCCTCGTCACCGGGGCAGTCACGGAGATCGCGCGACGCTTGCAGGGCCGCGCGCCGGCAGGCGGCACCCTCGAGTTGCGAACCGAGGCCGCGCGATGGCTGCTGAGCCTCACGTTCCTGGCGTACGAGACCATCCTGATGATCGACGCCATCGGGACCACCCTGGTGCGGCTCACCATCACGCGTGAGCGGTTGCTTCAGTGGACCACGGCGGCCCACACCGTGCGCCTCTTTGGACAGACGTCGCAGATCGGCCTGCTCTGGCGACAGATGGGGAGCGGGCCCGTCCTGGCGCTGGTCGTTGCCGCTGCCTTGACCCTGCTCCGGCCCCTGGCGCTCCCCATCGCGCTGCCCCTGCTCCTGGCGTGGCTTCTGTCTCCGCAGATCGCTGCCCGGCTCAGCCAGCCTGTCGAGAGGGAGGAGCAGCGTCTGTCCAGCCACGAGCGCCGACGGCTCCGTCGCCTCATGCGCCGTACCTGGCTCTATTTCGAGCGCTTTGTCGGTCCGGAGGATCACTGGCTGCCCCCCGATCACTTCCAGGAGGATCCCAGAGGCGTCGTCGCCCACCGCACCTCGCCGACGAACATCGGGCTCATGCTCGTCTCCGCGCTCTCCGCCTACGACATGGGATACATCGGCTTGATGGAGCTCACCCTGCGTGCCGGAGACGCTTTCGACACGATGGAGCAACTCGAGCGCTACCGGGGGCACTTCTTGAACTGGTACGACACTGGGGACTTGAGCACGCTGATGCCGCGCTACGTATCCACTGTGGACAGCGGCAACCTGGTCGCCTCTCTGATCGCATTTAGACAGGGGCTCGACGATCTGCAGCAAGCGCCGCTCCTTCGCTGGAGGCGCTGGCGAGGCCTGTGCGACACAGTCGGAGTCTTGAGGGACCTGGTCGGAGATCTCGAGCATCGGGAGGGGGTCGCTGACGAAGCCAGGGCCCTCAGGGTTCACGCCGAGGGTCTCTGCGATAGGATCTCCGCGGCCAGGGAGGAGCCGGAGCGCTGGATTCCCCTCTTGGCTGAATTGGAGGAGGCTATCGGCGCGGAGTTCAACCGGCGGCTGCAGGCTCTGCTGGACGTGGGTTCCGGGGTTCTTGATACGGCGACGCTGCGGGATCTGCGCCTCTGGTCGGAGCGCGTTCACACCCATCTGCGCGACCTGCGACAGGAGCTGGATCGGATGCTGCCCTGGGCATTCGCTCTGGATGCGAAACCGGAGATCCTCAGCGCGCGGGTCGACGCCGACGTGAGCCAGGAGGTTGCGAGGAGGGTCTCCACGTCTGAGCCCTGGCAAGCCCTTCAGGAGGCGCTGCCGCGCATCCCCCGGCTGGACGAGATGGCCGAGATTTGTCGGAGCGCTCGCTCACACCTTGATGACCTGATTGCGCTCCTTGAGGAGGAGATAGCCGCGGCCGACGAGGCGGCCCAGCGCGAGCTTCGTGAGCGACTCGAAACAGCGCTCGATTGGTGTCGCAGCCTCGACCATTCACTCGAGACGGCTCGAATGGCCACGGGAAGCCTGATGATCGGGCTGGACGATCTGTCCGAGCGGGCCGAGCGATACGCCCGCGATGCGGATTTTCACTTCCTGTATGACCGGCAGCGCGACGTCTTTCACATCGGCTACCGCGTGGACCTGGAGGAGCTGGATGCGAATCACTATGACCTGCTCGCCTCGGAGGCGCGGATCGCCAGCATCTTGGCCATCGGCAAACGTGACGTTCCCAGGCGTCACTGGCTCCATCTGAGCCGACCCCTGTCTGGGGAAGTGACCCAGGACCAGGGCCTGCGAGCGTTGCTCTCCTGGGGAGGGTCGATGTTCGAGTATCTGATGCCGGATCTCGTGATGCGCAACTACGACGAGACCCTCCTCGACCAGGCGAACCGGGCGGCCGTGGGGCACCAGATCGCCTACGCGCGCGAGCACGGTGTCCCATGGGGCATCTCGGAGTCCGGCTACTACCGCTTCGATGCCCAGATGAACTATCAGTATCAGGGATTCGGGGTCCCCGGCCTGGGGCGCAAACGAGGCCTGGGCGAGGACTTGGTCATCGCCCCCTATGCGTCGCTGCTCGCCACAGCGCTGGCGCCACGGAGCGTGCTCGAGAACATCGACCGGCTGATCGAGGAGGGGGCGCTGGGCCATTACGGCTTCTATGAGGCGCTCGATTACACGGAGTCGCGTGTCCCCATGGGGCAGAGGCGCGCCGTCGTCCGCTCCTACATGGCTCATCATCAAGGGATGATCATGGCGGCCCTTGCCAATCACCTTGATGACAGCGCCATTGTGCGGCGGTTCCACGCCGACCCGCGTGTCCGCACGGTCGAGTTCCTCTTGCAGGAGCAGGCCCCCCGCCGCGCACCGCTGGAGGAAGCGCCGGGGGAGGGCATAGGGCTCGAGCGGCCCCAGAAGGAGCGGGTGAGACTCGAACCCTGGTCAGTGGCGACGGATGCGCCTATGCCTCAGGCTCAGTTCCTATCCAACGGTCGCTACGGCATGCTCATCACCGACGCCGGCGCCGGGTACAGCGCCTACACGCCGCGCCGAGGGGGTGAGCCAGAGACCGTCGCTCTCACGCGCTGGCGGGCTGATACCACGCTCGATGACTGGGGCACCTGGATCTATGTCCAGGATCGCGACACCGGCGCCACGTGGTCTGCCTGCCAGCAGCCGACGGGAGCCCCTGTTGACGAGCAACTGGTGCGATTCTATCCGCACCAGGTCGAGTTTCGTCGGCGATACGGCGATCTCTCCCTCCATACGGAGATGACCGTGGTGCCACAGGACGACGTCGAGATCCGATGCGTGACGCTGACCAATCACAGCGATGACCCACGCCACTTGCGGCTGAGCAGCTACGCGGAGGTGGTGCTTGCCGCGCAGGATCACGATCGGCGCCATCCGGCTTTCAACAAGATGTTTATCGAGAGTGAGTACGTGCCCGACGTCAACGCGCTCCTCTTCACGCGACGACCTCGCTCGGCCGACGAACAGCCTCTCCACATGGCTCACGTGTTGGTGACGTCGCCGGACCTGGAGGCCAGCCACCTCTATGAGAGCGACCGTGCTCGTTTCATCGGTCGCGGGCGCACGCCTCGGGATCCAGCCGCGCTTCGGCGGCCCTCGGATGGCGCTTCCACTGAGGATGATAACGCGTGGCTGTCCGGGACCACCGGGGCCACGTTGGATCCCATCATGGCCCTGGGGCAGGAGGTCGAGATGGAGCCTCATACGACGGCCCGGCTCGCCTACCTCACCGTGGCAGCGGAGTCTAGGAACGACGTGCTTGCCTTGGCGCGACGGTACCGGGCCTGGCCTCGGATCAACCACGCCTTTGAACGGGCTCACGCTGAGAGCGAGGTCGAGCTGCGGAACCGTGACCTCGAGGTCTCCGATGTCAGAGACTTCCAGCAGCTGCTCTCTGTCTTACTCTATCCGCACGGGTCGATGCGCGCGGCCCCCGAGACGCTGTCCGCGAACCGATTGGGGCAGTCCGCGCTCTGGTCCTACGACATCTCCGGCGACTATCCCATTCTGCTGGTGCGCATCGCTGATGAGGAGCGGGTCCCTCTTGTGCGACAGGTGCTGCGAGCTCACGCCTACTGGCGTGACCGTCAGCTGAAAATAGACCTGGTCATCCTCAACCAGAGGGACGTCGGCTATGCTCAGGAGTTGAATCACCGCCTCAATCAGGTCGTCAGGGAGATGGACAGCGACGCCTGGCTCAACCGACGCGGCGGTATCTTCCTCCTCCGGGCTGATCAGATGGATGACCCCACGCGCGTCGTCTTGGAGACTGCGGCGCGCGCCGTGCTCGATGCGGATGAAGGCCCCCTGGCTGACCAGCTGAGGCCGATGTTGGAGCGACCGCGTCGCCTCCCCGCGTTCAGGCCCACCCGCGTTGAGGGCGAGCGCCAGGCTACCCCCTTGGTCGCGCGGCCCGAAGACCTGCAGTTCGACAACGGATTTGGGGGCTTCAGCGCCGACGGGCGCGAGTACCTGGTGTACGTGGAGGCCGGTGCCGAGGGCAGTAGAACCGACGGATGGACACCGGCCCCGTGGATCAACGTCATCGCCAACCCGACCTTCGGCTGCCTCGTGTCAGACACGGGCCTGGGGTACAGCTGGGCTGGCAACAGCGGCGAGAATCGTCTGACGCCATGGCGCAACGACCCGGTCTCGAATCCGCCGGCCGAGGCCCTCTACCTGCGGGACGAGGAGACGGGCGAGATCTGGTCGCCGACGCCCCTGCCCGCCGGAGAGGAAGCGCCCTACCTGGTCCGACACGGCGCCGGGTATTCGATCTTCCAGCACCATAGCCACGGTCTCAAGCAGCGGCTTCGTGTATTCGTCGCTCCCGACGCGGCGCTGAAGGTGGTTCAACTGCGGCTCGAGAATACCTGGGATCGGGCTCGGCGCCTGACAGCCACGTTCTTCGCCGAATGGGTGCTGGGGGCGAATCGAGACAAAGCTCAGCAGTACGTGGTCTCCCAGTATGACCCCGAGACCACGGCCCTCCTCGCCCGCAACACGTACGAGTTGGGGCTGGGCGAGCGCGGAGGACGTGAAGCGGCTGAAGGGAGCGAGGCGGCTGGAAGAAGCGAAGCGGCTGGAAGAAGCGAAGCGGCTGAGGCCTTCCTCGTGGCCAGCGAGGAGCCGCACGGCCTGACGGCGGACCGGACGGAATTCCTGGGACGGAAGGGGGGGCCGCGTAGCCCGGCGGCCCTGTACCGGGTGGGCCTGGCCAGTAGCGTGGACCCGGGGCTCGATCCATGCGCCGCAGTCCAGGTGCACGTAGAGCTGGAGCCCGGCGAGACCAGGGAGTGCTTCTTCCTGCTGGGACAGGGCCAGGATCGCGACGACGCCCTCCAGTTGGTCAGGCAGTACCGAGACGCCGACACGGTCGCCGCCGCGTGGCACCAGGCGCGAGCTCGCTGGGACCATCTCCTCGGTGCCATCACCGTTGAGACCCCCGATCCGGCGATGGATCTGCTGCTCAACCGCTGGCTGCTCTACCAGGCCCTCTCGTGCCGGGTGTGGGGGCGATCGGCCCTGTACCAGTCGAGCGGCGCGTTCGGGTTCCGTGATCAGCTGCAGGATGTGATGTCGCTCCTGCACGCTGCGCCCGACCTGGCTCGAGAGCACATCCTCCGCTCCGCTCGTCACCAGTTCGAGGAGGGCGACGTGCTCCACTGGTGGCATCCGCCCTCGCGTCCCCACGCCCGCCCCGAGGCGGTTCCAGGAATGCGCACCCGGATCAGCGACGATCTTCTTTGGCTGCCCTACGTCACCGCTGAGTACGTGGAGACGACGGGCGACGAGGGCATCCTCGACGAGGAGGTCCCCTTCCGGAAGGGGAAACCCCTGGACGAAGGGGAGCAAGAGCGGTACGGTCACTATCACCTGACACAGGAAACGGCCACGCTCTACGAACACTGCCTCCGCGCCCTCGACAAGGGCTCCACGTCCGGCCCTAACGGCCTCCCTTTGATAGGCGCCGGGGACTGGAACGACGGCCTGAACCGCGTGGGGATCGAGGGCCAGGGGGAGAGCGTCTGGCTCGGGTGGTTCCTCTACGCCACGTTGACCCGCTTCGCGCGCGTCTGCGAACGGAGGCAGGACCCGGATCAGGCAGAGCGCTACCGACAGCGCGCCCAGGAGCTTCAGGCGGCGCTGGAGGAGAGTGCCTGGGATGGACAGTGGTACATTCGCGCGACCTACGACGATGGCTCACCCCTCGGCTCGTCCGAAAACGACGAGTGCAAGATCGCCTCGATGTCGCAATCCTGGGCCGTCCTTTCGGGGGCAGGAGATCAGGAGCGGGTGAACCAGGCCATGGCTTCCGTGGCCGACTGGCTCGTCCGCAAGGACGATGACGTTCCCGTCGGTCTCATGCTCCTCTTCACGCCGCCTTTCGACCAGACGCGCCGAGATCCCGGTTACATCAAGGGATATCCCCCCGGCATCCGCGAGAACGGCGGGCAGTACACCCACGCCGCGCTGTGGGCCGTATGGGCGTACACCCAGCTGGGGCAGGGGGACCGCGCCTACGATCTCTTCCAGCTTCTGAATCCCATCTATCACAGCGACACACGCGACAGGGCGCGGCGCTACGCTGTGGAGCCGTACGTCGTGGCCGCCGACGTCTACAGCGCCGACCAGCACCTGGGCAGAGGAGGGTGGACCTGGTACACGGGATCCTCCGGGTGGATGTACCGCCTGGGCATCGAGGCCATCCTGGGCCTGCGCAGGGCGGGGGACGTCCTGCGCATTGAGCCGTGCGTTCCGAAGCGGTGGACGGATTACCGCGTCACCTACCGGTACGGTGAGACGCACTACGAGATCACCGTCGAGAATCCTGAGGGCGTCAATCGCGGAGTGAAGAGCGTTGCTGTCGATGGCGAGTACGTGTCCGGAGACGGGATCTCCCTGGTGGACGACGGCGAGCCGCACCAGGTGCGCGTGACGCTGGGGTAAGAGAGCGGAGCAGTCGTCCCCAACGGATATCCAACGTTCTGCAACCCGATCCAGAGCCGATTCCAACCCAATCCGTAGACAGAGTGGTGCCCCTTGTGATATACTTGGGGTGAGACTGGAGAGACCCGGATGTCGTTCGCCGAACGAAACGCTGTTTGAGGGGGACCACGATGACACCTCGAGGGACAGGCGAGGATCTGCAGGATTTTCTGACGCCCCGCGCCTACGCGGCGCAGCAAGCCCGGAGGACCGAGTCTCCCCGCGGACGGTTGCTCATCGCCAGCTGCCGTTCCGGCTCCGCCCTGGCACGGCGGGTTGTCGAGCGCTACGAGGCGCTGCTGTCCGAGGGAGATAGTCAGGGCAGCGTGCCCCACCTCGCAGACATCGACTTCCAGTTCTCCGATGGAGAGACCTGCGTACGCCTGGAGACCGACGTCAACGGCTATGACGTCTTTCTCTTCCAGGCGCTTTATGACCCCCTCTCCGGACGGAACGTCGATCACAACTACGTGGCCTTCCTCATCGCCGCGCGCGCTTTCTGCGAGTGGGGCGCGAACCACGTCACCGGCGTGCTGCCGTACCTGGCCTACGCGCGCCAGGACAAGCCCAGCAAGTTCAAGCGGGAGCCGACCACGGCGGAGCTGATGGCCGATCTCAGCGTCCAGGCAGGCCTCGGCCGCCTCGTCGTCTGGGACCCGCATACGGCCGGGATTCACGGCTTCTACGGAAGCGTGCCCGTCGATGGGCTCAGCCCGCTGGCGCTCTTCGCTGACGCCTTTGCTCGCTTCCAGGGCCGCGATGATGTCATCGTCGTCGCGCCCGACGCCGGCGCTACCAAGCTCATCATGCATTTCTCCCGCGCGCTCGGCCTCAGTTCTGCCATCGCGTCGAAGTATCGTCCTCGACCGGAGAAAGCCGAGGTGTCGGAGATCATGGGAGACTTCGAAGGTAAGCGCGTGGCCCTTATCCTGGACGACATGATCAACACCGGGGGTACCATCGAGGCCACGGCGAAGAAGCTCGTCGAGGAGAAGGGCATCGGCGAGATCTATGTCGGGGTCTCCCACAACCTCTGTACAGAGCGCGCCCTCGAGCGGCTGTCCTCCCTCCGCGCCCGTTACCACCTGCGAGAGCTCCTGGTGACCGACACCGTCCCCCAGACCGACGCCTTCCAGAGCCTCCCCTTCTTGACGCTCAGGTCTGTGTCGGCCCCTCTTTCCCGGGCCATTAACCGCATTCACTACAACCGCTCGGTCGACGGGATGTTTGCCAGAGCCGTGTTGACCGGGGAGGGTTGAGCCATGCCTGTATACAACTCGGACGTCGTCGATATCTTCAACGAGGTGGCTGATCTTCTTGAGATCGAGGGGGCTAACCAGTACCGGGTCCGCGCCTACCGCGATGCGGCCCGCACCATCTCTACCCTCTCGAGAAATGTCTCCGACATGGTCGAGGCCGGAGAGGATCTGACCGAGCTCCCCGGCATCGGCGAGGATCTGGCGGGCAAGATTGAGGAGATCGTCAGAACCGGAGACCTCGAGCAGCTGGAGCAGCTTGAGCAGCGCACGCCGCCGGCGCTGGCCAGGATGCTGGATGTCGCCGGCCTGGGTCCCAAACGGGTCCAGAGGATCCACGAGGACCTGGGCGTGACCACCCTGCAGGAGCTCAAGGAGGCGGCCGAGCAGGGCGAGATCCGCGAGCTCCATGGACTGGGCGAGAAGACCGAGACGAAAATCCTGGAGGATCTGGAGCGCTGGACCGAGGAGGAGGCGGAGCGCACCCGGCGCGACGTGGCAGAGGAGAGGGTTGAGCCCCTCCTCGATTTCTTGCGCAGCATCGAGACCGTCGGGCGAGTCGAGGCCGCCGGCAGCTACCGGCGGAAGAAGGAGACCGTGGGAGATCTCGACATCCTCGCCATCAGCGACGTCGGCGAGGAGGTCATCTCCAGATTCGGCGACTACGAGGACGTGGAGGAGATCGTCTCCCAGGGCGAGACCCGCTCGACAGTCGTGTTCCGCTCCGGGCTCCAGGTCGACCTGCGCGTCGTACGGCAGAGAAGCTACGGCGCGGCCCTTCTCTACTTCACGGGCTCCAAGCAGCACAATATCACCCTCCGCAACATGGCCCTCGACAGGGAGTTGAAGATCAACGAGTACGGCGTCTGGGACACCACGGCCGCCCCTGAGGAGCAGAAGATGGTCGCCGGGGAGACCGAGGAGGAGATCTATGCCCTCTTCGATCTGCCCTGGATTCCTCCCGAGCTTCGGGAGGACCGCGGCGAGGTGGAGGCTGCCAAGGAAGGCCGGCTGCCGGAGCTGGTGACCCTGGATGACATCCGCGGGGACCTCCAGTTGCACACCACCGCCAGCGACGGACGGGCCACCCTGGAGGAGATGGCTCGGGCAGCACAGGGCCTCGGTCGGGAGTATCTGGCCGTCAGCGACCACTCCGGTTACATCGGCGTGACCCAGGGCCTCGATGCCGACGCCCTGGCCGAGAGGGTCGAAGAGATCGCTCGGTTGGACGACGAGATGGACGACATCATCCTCCTGAAGAGCATCGAGGTCGATATCATGGAGGACGGCTCCCTCGACCTGCCCGACGAGGCCTTGGAGAAGCTTGATATCGTCACCTGCGCTGTGCATTCGCACTTCGATCTCCCCGCCGACAAACAGACCGAACGCATCATCCGGGCCATGGACAACCCCCATTGTAACATCCTCGCCCATCCTACGGCACGTCAGATCGGCAAGCGACCACCCTGTGAGCTCGATATGGGACGCGTGATGGACGCCGCCCTGGACAGAGGCTGCTTCCTCGAGCTCAATGCCCAGCCCGATCGCCTCGACCTCGACGACCTCTACTGCAAGATGGCCAAAGAGCGCGGGCTGAAGATCTCCATCTCGACCGATGCCCATAGCACGGAGGAGCTGAGCTTCATGCGGTTCGGCGTCTACCAGGCGCGGCGGGGCTGGCTGGAGCCGGAGGATGTGCTGAACACCAGGAGCTGGGACGACTTGAAGGAGCTTATCAAGAGATAGACCGCACCCGTCAGGGGATACCGCCTTGCTAGCAGGCGAAAGGAGACCGTCAGCATGTTCCCAATCGGTGACACCGACGTCAGGGAGGCCGGGCCAGGACTCGTGACCATCGCTCTGGTGGTCATCAACGCACTCGTCTTCATCGCCGAGATCACCATCTTTCGGGCCGACCTGACAGCCCTCTTTGCCCGGTTCGGGGTCGTCCCCACGCAAGTGCTGCAAGGGGAGCAGTGGTACACCTTTCTCACGTCGCTGTTCCTCCACGGAGGGTGGTTCCACCTCATCAGCAACATGGCCTTTCTCTGGATCTTCGGCGACAATGTGGAGGCGGCCCTGGGCAAGGTTCTCTACCCCGTGTTCTACGTGCTGGGGGGCATTGCGGCCTCTCTCACCCACGTCTTTGTCAACCCCGGGGCCACCTTGCCGAGTGTGGGTGCCAGCGGCGCCATCGGCGCCGTGCTGGGCGCCTACGTCGTCATGTTTCCCCGCTCCCAGGTCAGGGTACTCCTCCTCTTCGGCTTCTTTGTCGTCGTCCGCCGGATCACGGCGGTGGTGTTCCTTGGCGTCTGGTTTGTCACGCAGTTCTTCACTGGCGTCGCCAGTCTTGGTGCGGATACGGCGCAGACCGGCGGCGTCGCGGTGTGGGCTCACGTGGGAGGCTTCGTGTTCGGTCTGCTGATCGGTTTCCTCTTCAGGGGGCGAGCGAAGGACCTGACCCTGGAGAGCGGGCCGCGTCGCAGGAGGGCCCTGTGAATAAGACCGAAGCTCCCTCGTCCATGAAGCCCGAGGTTTCTCCGGAGTCCATCTCGTCGAAGGACGAGGCCAGGGAAGCTGTCCAGGCGCTGCGCGAGGCCATCCGCTACCATAACTACCGCTACTATGTTCTCGACGATCCCGTCATCTCCGATGCCGAGTACGACGAGTTGATGCAGGCCCTGGAGGCGCTGGAGCAGAAGTTTCCGGATCTGCAGACGCCCGACTCTCCGACCCAGCAGGTCGGCGGTGAGCCGCGGGACGAGCTCGGCCTCACAGACCATCCCTTCCCCATGCTCAGCCTCAAAGCGGTCTACGATGAGGCCGACGTGCGGAACTTCGATCAGAACTGTCACCAGGACCTGGACGTGGACGCCCTCGAGTACACGGCCGAACCGAAGTACGACGGACTGGCCGTGGAGCTCATCTACGAGGATGGCAAGCTCTCTGTGGCGTCCACCCGGGGAGACGGTGAGACGGGTGAGGTCATTACCCCCAACGTTAAGACCATCAAGGAGGTTCCGCTCGCTCTGCTCAGCCAGGGCGGGAACCCGATCCCCGACCGGCTCGTCGTGCGGGGCGAGATCTACATGCGCAAGGACGAGTTTGAATCCTTCAACGAGCAGCGCGCGGAGGAGGGGAAAGACCGCTTCGCGAATCCCCGGAACGCGGCCGCCGGTTCGGCGCGCCAGCTTGATCCCAACGTCACCGCCCGGAGACCACTTCATATTTTCCTCTACGCCGTCCCAGATGCTCGCGACCTGGGCTTCGAGACCCACTGGGACCTTCTCCAGGCGCTGCCGGAATGGGGTCTGCGGGTCAATCTCGACTACACCGAGCGCTGCGCCGACGTCGACGAGGCCATCCAGTATCACCACCGGATGGCGAAGCGGAGGGACGATCTCCCCTACGAAATCGACGGCGTCGTCTACAAAGTCAACCGCCTCGACTACCAGGACGCCCTCGGCGTTCGCACCCGGGATCCTCGCTGGGCCCTCGCCTACAAGTTTGAGCCCCGCCGGGCGACCACCACGTTGGAGGACGTCGAGTTCCAGGTCGGCCGAACCGGGAGAGTGACGCCCGTGGCGATCCTGACCCCCGTCCATATC
Source organism: uncultured Anaerolineales bacterium (assembly GCA_964390305.1). GTDB lineage: Bacteria > Chloroflexota > Anaerolineae > B4-G1 > B4-G1 > SKLM01. The sequence continues at coordinate 9,059 of CAYMHT010000015.1, read as the reverse complement.
GGCGGCGTGGAGGTCAGCCGTGCCTCGCTTCACAATCAGAGCGAGATCGACCGCAAGGACATCCGCATCGGCGACAAGGTGCTCGTGGAGAGGGCCGGCGACGTCATCCCGCACATCGTCAGGTCTATGTCCGCCGCCGAGGGCCGAACCGACGAGCAGCGGTCCAGGGATAGAATCCACATACCCGACGAGTGCCCGGTCTGCGGCGGCGAGGTCGTCATGAGCGACGACAAGAAGCAGGCTCACTGCACCAACGTCAACTGCCCGGCTCAGCTGCGCGAGAGCGTCACCCACTACGCCTCCCGCGCGGGCATGGACATCCAGGGACTGGGCGAGAAGCGCACCCAGCAGCTCATCGACGCCGGCCTGGTCGACAGCCTGTCCGATCTCTACGATCTGACCAGGGACGATCTGGTGTCCCTCGAGCGCTTCGCCGATAAGTCGGCGCAGAACCTGCTCGACGAGATCGAGAGCAGCAAAGAGCGGACGCTTGATCGCTTCATCTACGCCATCGGCATCCCGCAGGTGGGACAGCACGTTGCCCAGGTCCTGGCCAGCCGCTACGAGACGCTTGACGACCTGATGGGCGCGTCCCAGGAGGAGCTCGAGACCATCCGGGACATTGGACCGGAGGTGGCCCGCAGTATTGCCACCTTCTTCCAGACCGAGCAGAATCGTAAGGTCATTCGGGAGATTCGCGACGCCGGATTGACGCTGAACAACCCCCTCTACCAGGCGGGAGAAGAGGGTCCGCTGGAGGGGTTGACCTTCGTCTTCACCGGTTCGCTCGATCGCTGGACGCGGGATGAGGTCAAGCGGTATGTGGAGCGCCTCGGCGGACGGGCGACATCGAGCGTCAGCGGTGAGACCGATTACGTCGTCGCCGGGCCGGGAGCAGGCTCGAAGCGCGACGAGGCGCAGCGGCGCGGCATCCCGGTGATGGACGAGGAGGAGTTCGTGGAGTTCGTGGAGGAGCGGAGATGATGCGCGGAGCGGAGCCGCAGAGGCGTGCTGATAGCTCACCTGAACAGACGGCGACCCGGTTGGTCGCGGAGCTGACGGGACGCCTGCGACAGAACGAGGATGCAGAGACGGCCATCGACGTCTACAAGACCAGCAACTGGATCATCGGCCAGCTGGAGGACGTCAAGGACGCTGCCCTCGACCTCGCCGAGAAAGATATGGAACAGAGAGGCCGCGACAGCCTCAGCACGCCCACCGGCTCGGCCGGTTGGACGGAGTCGCAGACCAGACGGTTGGACGAGGACGCGTGGGCCCAGGCTGTGGGACGGAATCCGCGCCTGAGGGAGATCCAGCGCGAGTTCGAGGCCTCCCGAGCCGCCTTGGAGCGGGCCCAGGAGCCGTTCAAGGAGCTGCCGGAGTCCAGGTTCTACATCCGTTGATCTCTCACAGCCCAGGCTGAATATGACGGATTGGCAACGGAAGATCGCCCCCCTGGTGAGAGCTGTCGAGAAGCGGTACGATGCGCTCAAGTACCGGCTCTACTACGCCCTCGGTGGCCCGGGCCCCATCAAGATCCAGGCCTATCGCGGCTACGGCACGCGCAGGAGACTCCATCTGAAAGGGCGCGTGCTGGAGGAGCGGGGCATCAGTGCGCCGAGCGAGACCGACCGCTGGTGGACCAACCTGGTGAACATGCTCAAGCGCCTTCAGAGCCGCGAGGTCCCTCATGCCCGACTGCGAGCTCGATTTCAGAGTGTCGAGCGGGAGATCACCGCCGATGAAGAGGGCATGTTCGGCCTCTGGATTGAGCCCCAGGAGCCCCTGTCCGATGGCCGGTTCTGGCACTCGGTCGACCTCGAGCTCCTGGAGCCGCTGAGCGACCGGCAGCAGGGTCCGGTCCGCACCGAGGGCCACGTTCTCGTTCCATCGCCGGACGCGCCCTTCGGCGTCGTCAGCGACATCGACGACACCGTCATCCAGTCCGACGTGGGCAGCTTCCTCCGCATGCTCGCCACTATGCTGTTCACCAATGCCCGGACACGGCTTCCGCTGCCCGGCGTCGCGGCCTTCTACCGCGCTCTCCACGCTGGCCCTGCGGGGAAGCCCAAGGCCCCCATGTTCTACGTTTCTAACGGGCTCTGGAACCTCTACGACCTCTTGGAGGACTTCTTCAGGTTGAACGGGATTCCCGGCGGCCCCGTGCTCCTCCTGCGCAACTGGGGCGTCTACCGGGACGAGCTGCTGCCGACCCGTCAGCGGGAGCACAAACTGGGGCTCATTCGTCCCATCCTCGATCTGTACCGCGACCTCCCCTTTATCCTCATAGGGGACAGCGGCGAGGCAGACCCCCAGATCTATCACCAACTGGTGCATGAGTACGGCGAGCGCGTCCTGGCCGTCTACATCCGAAACGTCGACCCGCGCCAGGAGCACCCGGAGGCCCTTCACGCTCTGGCCGGCGAGATCCTGGAGGCCGGAAGCGAGCTCGTCCTCGCCGATGACAGCTTATCGATGGCCCGGCACGCCGCCCGCAGGGGCTGGATTCGGCCCCAGGCGCTCCCGGGGATTGCCGTCGAGCAGGCGCGAGATCGCGCTGGCTCTCCCTCTTAGGCGGCAGTCGTGTGCCCACGAAACTCCAACTTTTCACAACCAAAGTCAAACGGAGCCCTAACCCGGCCCGTACGTAGCGCTCGGCGATTTCTGTTACACTACCCTTGAAACGATGAAACTCACATTTCTCGGCACCCGGGGGAATATCGATGCGCGCACGCGCCGCCACTGCATGCACAGTTCGATGAAGGTCTCCTACTACCAGACCGAGGTCATCATCGACTGCGGGGAGGACTGGCTGGGCGAGGTCGCCGACTGGGAGGCGGACGGCATCTTCGTGACCCACGCCCACCCCGACCACGCTCTTGGCCTCAAGCAGGGCGCGGCGTGCCCCGTCTTTGCGACGGAAGCCGCGTGGGAGACCATGGAGAGCTTCGGCATAGAGGAGCGGCGCGTCGTGCCCGAGCGACAGCCCATCCAGATCACCGCCGACGACGCGTCGCACGCCCTCACGTTTGAGGCCTTCCCGGTCCTCCATTCGACTCGTGCGCCCGCCGTGGGGTATCGGATCGGTGCCGGGCGGGTCGAGATCTTCTACGTGCCCGACGTGGCGTGGATCGAAGACCGGGAGGGGGCCCTGTCCGGGATCCAGGTCTATGTCGGCGACGGTGCGACCGTCACCCGCTCCATGGTGCGCAAGCCCGGCGACGTCATCATCGGCCACGTCCCGATCCAGACCCAGTTGACGTGGTGCCAGAAGCTCGGCGTGCCCCGGGCCATATTTACCCACCTGGGATCCGAGATCGTCGAAGGCGACCAGCGCGCGCTTGCGGCTCAGATCCGCGAGCTGGCAGACGAGCGGAATGTCGATGAGGTAGACATCGCGCACGACGGGATGGAGGTCGTGTTGCGATAGGAGGGTACAATTTATGTCAGTCATCTTTGGAGCGAATCGGCTCGAGGAGTTAGTCTGGCGCGTGTCGGACGTCGATCTGGACAAGAGCGATCTACAGCGGCTGTCGGATCTCGTCAGCGATAAGCTCCATGACCTGCTCCTCGTCGGCGTGCGGCACGCCAGCTACAACGACCGGGATCTGATCATGGAGCCGGATCTGCCCCTGACCAGGGGCCTGCGGGAGAGCATGGAGAGCTTCGCCCTGTACGAGGAGCAGCTGCAGATCGAACCCATCCTGGAACAGCTGGCCACCTACCCGCTGCTCGAGCGTGAGCCCAGTCAACAGGTGATCGATCTGCTCCCGGATATCGTCGGCACCTTGATCATGGTCACCAGCCAGCTCATGACCGTCGTCGATCCCGGCATCTCCAACCCCGATGCCGAGACCTGGGAGCGGGTGACGGAGACCATGGACCTGCTTATCTGAGGGTCCCGGGCGTGCACCGGAGTCCTATCGCGGCATAGCCAACCTGGCGTCGGATTCGAGCCGGAAGGAGATTGGATGTTTGAGGACCGCAGAGACGCAGGACAGCAGCTGGCCCGGAGGCTGGAGCCGGTCAGAGACGAGGATGTCGTCGTCCTCGCCATCCCGCGAGGCGGTGTCGAGGTCGGCTACCAGGTGGCCACCCATCTGGACGCCGACTTCTCCCTCCTCATTGCCCGGAAGTTGCCCTATCCAGACCAGCCCGAGGCGGGGTTTGGGGCCGTCGCCGAGGACGGCAGCACCGTCATCCTCAGCGACGCCGCCCGCTGGCTTTCAGACGAGACCATCCAGACGGTGGTCGAGGAGCAGCGAGAGGAGATCGAAAGGCGCGTCGCCGTCCTGCGGCATGGCGAGCCGCTGCCCGACCTGGAGGGCCGCACGGTGATCCTCGTCGACGACGGCATCGCCATGGGCTCCACCATGCGTGCGGCCATCAAATGCGCCCGACACCATGGCGCGGGCAGGATCGTCGTCGCCGTCCCCGTCGCCGGCCGGCAGGTCACCGAGGAGATCAACCGCCGAATGGAGGTCGGCGATGACGTCGTCGTGCTCGAGCAGCCCCGGTTCTTTCGGGCCGTGGCGCAGGTCTACGAGCGCTGGTACGACGTACCGGACAGCGAGGTGGCTGCCATCATGGATAGATGGCGCGGCGAGCACGAAGGACGCCAGTAGCTGGTGGACATCAAAGCGATGCGCGCGCTGATGGCAGTGCAAGAAGTGCCGACGTACTGAGGCGCACCATGACCGGGAGGGCCCCGGTCATGGCACGAACGGTTGTGGGGGTTGTGTCGTCAAAGGGAGGGAACATGCCGCGGTTCACGGACAGACGAGAAGCAGGGCAACAGCTGGCCCAGGAACTGTCGGACTATGCGGATCGTGAGAACCTCGTTGTGCTCGGGCTCCCTCGTGGAGGCGTCCCCGTGGCCTTCGAGGTAGCGAAGGCACTCCAGGCACCGCTGGATGTGTTCGTCGTCCGGAAGCTGGGTGTGCCGGGCAACCCGGAGCTCGCCATGGGCGCTATTGCTTCCGGCGGCGTGCGTGTGCTGAACGAGGACGTGGTGCGCACGATGAGCATCCCCGATAGGGAGATCGAGCGGGTCACCAATGAGGAGCGGCAGAAGCTCAAGGAGCGTGAGGAGATCTATCGCGGTGCCCGCCCGGGTGTCGACCTTCAGGGCAAGACCGTCGTCCTCGTCGACGACGGACTGGCGACAGGCGCGACCATGCGTGCCGCCGTATCCGCGCTGCGCGAGCACGACCCAGAGAGGATCGTTGTGGCTGTGCCGACGGCGCCCCCGGAGACCTGCTCGGAGTTCGAGGACGTGGTCGACGAGATCGTCTGTCTGACGACGCCCCGTCCGTTCTTCGGCGTGGGCGGCGCCTACCGGGACTTCTCGCAAACGACAAACGAGGAGGTCCGGGATCTCCTGGAGAGAGCAGACGCGCTTACCACGGCCGAGAAGTCTTTCGCATAGTACCGGTGAATGCTGCCGTGGATCAGTCCAGGTTGACCCAGGCGGTGTGAGGAGAGTCCTGTAATGGGCAAATCGACCCCCAAGATACCATGGTCGCTCCTGTTCGCCGCCGCGCTGCTGGTGACGGGCTGTGCGCTTCGCCCCGCGACCGCCACACCGACGAACACCCCTGTGGAACCAACGGCGACCACGCCCGCGCCTGCGACGCGGCCGCCGACGCCGCCCAACGTGGCCGTCGCCATCTCTCCCTCCGGCGGCCCGCCGGGAACCGAGATCGAGGCCGTGGTCACCGGCTTCCCGCCAGATACCGAGATTGAGCTTGGCTTGGGACCGACGGGCTCAACGCCCGACCTCGTCGTTAGCTCTCGAGCAGATGCCGAGGGCACTGCCACCGCGACGCTCGCCATTCCCACCACGGCGGAGACAGGACAGCAGTGGACGGTCACAGTCACCACCGAGGATGGAGCGGCGCAGGCTGTCTCGAACCCCTTTGAGGTGACCCCGTCGCATCTCCAGCCTCAGGTGACCGTCTCCCCAACCGCCGGGCCGCCCGGGACCGATGTTCGTGTAGTCGCCGAAGGCTTCCCCCCGAATGCCTCCGTCGAGATCGGCGTGGGGCGCGTGAGCTCGGAATACGACGTGGTCGCCAGGGCTCGCACCGATGCCGACGGGGATGTGGAAACGTGGATAACCATACCAACGTTCGTCGAGATCGGAGATCGGTGGGTGATCGTCGTCGCGGCCCAGGACCCGGCGCTCGAGGCAGTCTCTGAAGAGTTTGACGTCACCCAGGTGCCAACGCTCACGCCGTCCAGCACGAGGCTCCTTACCCGGACGAACATCTACCTGATCGCCGTTGGCGACGCTGGTGAGTCGGGAGACGAGATCGGCTGCGCCGACAGCGTGGTTCCCGTCGAGGTCGAGGTCGAGCCCACGCTCGCGCCATTGACGGCCGCCCTGAACAGGCTCCTCGCCATCGAGGGCCGCGAGTACGGGGAATCGGGCCTCTACAACGCGCTCCATCAATCCGACCTCACCTTGGAGAGTGTGAGGATCGAGGACGGTGAGGCCGTGATCAGGTTGTCGGGGACGCTGGTCCTCGGCGGGGTGTGCGACGAGCCCCGCGTCCGCGCTCAGCTCCGCCGCACGGCCCTCCAATACAAGACCGTCGACCGCGTGTCGATCTTCATCGACGGCACGCCGCTCGATGAGCTGTTGGGCGGGGATTAGTTCCCTTTGCTTGGAGCAGGACGCGTCGATATGGCAGAGCCCGCTCTCGACAAAGTGCAGGCCCCGACGCTGTCTATCGTGGGCGGAAGGGACGTCCAGGTGCTCACCCTGAACCGACAGGCCCTGGCCCAGCTCGAGACCGAGAAGCAGCTCGAGGTGGTCCCCGGCGCCGGACACCTGTTCGAGGAGCCCGGCGCCCTCGACGACGTGGCACGGCTGGCCCGCGCGAATGGTTCCAGCGCCACCTCACGTCATAAGGAAGGCAATTTAGTTCACAGGAGGATTCACATGTACGAGAGCATCGAAGAGCTGCCCGATACGGTGCGGGACGTGCTGCCCCCGGAGGCGCAGGAGGCCTACCTGGAGGGGTTCAACGCGTCCTGGGAGAGCTACGACGAGGAGAAGACGAGCGAGATGACCCAGGAGGCGGTGGCCAACCGCGACGCCTGGGCGGCGGTGAAGCGGCAGTTCACCGAGGATCCGGAGACCGGCAAGTGGTATCCCGCCGGAGAGGTCCCTGAGCATGTCGAGGAACGAGGGGAAGAGGAGGAGGAAGGCTTGTTCGACATCTTGGGGTAACGTCGTGTAGCAGCTGAGTGCGGACCCCAAGTGGCCTGTGCCGGTGCGCCAGCCCGCGAAACCCGACCCACGTCGGGTCAGTTCGCGCTGTCCCTCAATGTGCCCCTTCGGGTCGTGCGCTGTCACGGCCGACTTTGGCATGGGTCGCGGCGGAGTTCGTTCGGGACGACTCACACGTCACCAGTTACGCTGGCTAGGGGAGATGGAAGGAGGACTTCTATGCGCTATCATGAGCTCGTGCGTCGGGTGCAGGAGAAGGGCGGCTTTGATGATCCCGATGACGCCGTCACGGCCATCCGGGCCACGCTCTCCACCCTCGGCGAGTGCCTGTACAGGACCGAGCGGCGCCATCTGGCCTCCCAGCTACCCAAGGAGGCGAAGGACTTCGTATATGAGTACACAGATTCCGAGGTCATCCGGCAGGGGGCGGCCTGCTTCACCTTGGAGGAGTTCTATGACCGGGTGGCGGCGCGGGCCGACGTGACGCGCACTCGCGGGGTCGACCGAGCCAGGGTGGTGGTAGCGGTGCTGAAAGAGGTCCTCCCGGAGGGCGAGTGGGAGCATATCATCGAGGCGTTGCCCAAGACGTACCGCGAGCTGCTCGGAGAGGAGCCCCCCGAAGCGGCATCACCCACCAGAGCCTGATTCGCCACCAGGTCGCCATCGCGAATATAAGGAGGGTCTTGTGCCCGAGTTGCCAGACGTAGAGACCATGCGGCGCTACTTGCAGGCGACGTTCCTGCACTAGGAGATCGAGGACGAGGAGGACCCTGTGCCTGAACTGCCAGACGTAGAGACGATGAGGCGCTACTTGCAGACGACGTCCCTGCACCAGGAGATTGAGGACGAGGAGGACCCTGTGCCTGAACTGCCAGACGTAGAGACGATGAGGCGCTACTTGCAGACGACGTCCCTGCACCAGGAGATTGAGGACGTGGAGGTCCATGCCGCCGGCGTCCTCCCCAGCGACGAGGTCTCTGAGGAAACGGCGGTACAGGAGCTCAAGGAGAAGCTCGTCGGACGATCCTTCGGAGCCACGCGGCGCCACGGCAAATGGATGTTCGTGGCACTGAATCACGGCAGCGACCACCATCTGGTGCTCCACTTCGGCATGACCGGAGGCCTGAAGTACTTCAAGGACGTCGACGAGGAGCTGGACTACGATCGCGTCCTGTTCCGCTTTGCCAACGGCTACCAGCTCGCGTATCTCTCACAGCGCAAGCTGGGTGCCGTCGACGTGATCGACGACGTCGATCGGTTCATCGACGCGAAGAGGCTGGGACCGGACGCCCTCGACCAGGATTTCGATCTCGCTGCCTTCAAGCAGGCGGTCGAGGGCCGACGCGCCATGGCGAAGTCCGTCTTGATGGATCAGAGCACCGTGGCCGGCATTGGCAACGTCTACTCCGACGAGATCCTTTTCCAGGCCGGCATCCATCCCCGCACCAAGATCGACAAACTCGACGAGGAAACGCTGGAGCGTCTCTTCCGCACCATGAAGGATGTCCTCCACACCGCCGTCGAGGTCCAGGGCCGGCCGGAGCAGTTCCCGGACTCCTTCATCGGACCCCACCGCCACGAAGGTGGCAGCTGCCCCATATGCAAAGCCGAGCTGGAGCGGGTCCAGGTGGGCAGCCGCCACGCCTACTACTGCCCCAACCGCCAGCAGAAGAAAGGAGCCGATTGTGGAGAGTAGCGAGCCGCTGTACAATCGAACCTGACGAATATCGAGACAGGAGAGTCTCTATGACACAAGAACAGATCACAGTCGGATCTCGCACCATCCAGGTCGGGGACCTGGACGACGTCATCTTCCCGGACC
>CAYMHT010000014.1:35602-38646 GCA_964390305.1 uncultured Anaerolineales bacterium | reverse complement strand
GGACATCGGTGTCGCCGTCAGCGTTGGGGGTGATAAGATCTCTGTCAAATGAGACATTTGTCAAGAGCGGCTTCTCGCCGCAGGCGGTCACCATCAGGGCGAGACCCGCGACCAGTGTCAATAAGAGATGCCAGTTTCGCACGGTGATTTACCTCCTGAGACCGCGAGAAGTGTACCATGAATCGGCGAATCGGTAAACCTGGTGACTTGCACTCCGCTGTCGAATAAGTACAATTCGTGGCCGAGAGCCAGAGTGCGAGAACGGAAGGATTATGGATTACCTAGAAGCCATTGCCTATCTGCATAGCCTGACTGACTACGAGACGACACGAGTCAGGCGATATGCGCCAGACACCTTCGATCTGTCACGGGTCGAGCACATGTTGGAAGCCGTGGGGAACCCGCACAGGCGTTTCCGATCGGTGCACATCGCCGGTACCAAGGGTAAGGGATCGACTGCGGCGATGATCGAGTCCTGCCTGCGAGCCGCAGGATACCGCACTGCGCTCTACACATCGCCGCACCTGCACACCTTTCGCGAGCGGATTCGCGTGGCAGGAGATAAGATCGGCCGCGACGAGGTCGTCGCGTTGGTGGAGGAGCTCCGCCCGTTGGTGGAGAGTATGCCGGAGGTGACGACGTTCGAGGTCATCACGACCATGGGATTTCTCCATTTTGCCCGCTCCGAGGTCGATGTCGCGGTGACGGAAGTGGGACTCGGCGGTCGCCTCGACGCCACCAATGTGTTGAGCCCCGAGGTGGCCGTGATCACGTCGATCAGCCTCGACCACACCTACCTGCTGGGAGATACGCTGGCCGAGATTGCACGGGAGAAGGGCGGCATCATCAAGCCGGGCATTCCCACGGTGAGCGCTCCCCAGCGCGCCGAGGCAATCCAGGCGCTGGAGAGGATTGGTGAGAGGAGAAACTCGCCGTTGATCGAGGTGTGTCGGGACTGGGACTATGAGATCGGTCCTGCCGACAGGGAGGGCCAGTCATTCACTGTGCGACGCATCACCGACGGTGGGTCCCCGCTCGAGGGTGAGTACTGGATCCCTCTTCTGGGGCGTCACCAGCTGGAGAACGCGGCTAGCGCCCTGGCGGCGCTGGATCTGCTCCGCGAACGAGGATTTGAGCTGCCCCCTCAAGCCATACGTCAGGGCCTGCGAGACGTCGAGTGGCCAGGGCGCATGGAGATCCTGAGCCAGGATCCGCTGGTGGTCGTCGATTGCGCTCACAATCCGTACTCGGCGCGGACGCTTCGAGAGGCCCTGAGGGAGTGGTTCCCAGAGCGGAGCTGGGTGCTGGTGTTCGGCGCCTCGGCCGACAAGGACGTCGCCGGCATGTTGGAGACCCTGTTGACCATCAGTGACTACACCATTGTCACCCGCGCCCATCATCCGCGCGCGATGGCGCCGATTGAGTTGGCCGACATCGTGGCCGAGGTCGGGGGTGGGGCGGAGGTCAGTTTGAACGTGAGGAAGTCCCTGGAGCGCGCCCTGGTGATGATGAATCCAGAAAACGGCCTTCTGGCGACTGGCTCCATCTTTCTGGTGGCAGATATGCGCGAGGCGTGGGCACGCCACACGGACGCGCCCCTGCCGGATAATGATGGAGAGTAGCTGATCTCCACGAGCTGGCAGCTAAGACCCCAGGGGTTCCAAAACCCTTGGGGTCTTTTGGTTCTTGACAGTAGGGAGGGCTTATTCTATAATGGTGTTTGTTGCAATTGATTGCATTTAACTTGTCTTGAGGATGGTCTGAGAACCGGGGGTCAGCATGTGTCTGGAATGCGGTTGTGGAGATCTCACCGCGTTCGTCTGCCCGGAGTGCGGAGGGCGTGTAATCTTGATCAATGAGCGGACGAAGTGCCTCTCCTGTGGCGCCTCGCCCTCCCTGGAGGCGGCCTCGATGGGGCAGGAGGAGCACCACCATCGCCATAACGAGCACACTCACCTGCACGAGGAGGCAGCCGACGGCGCGGGCGAGGCGCTGTTGGGCAAGCTGCGCGTGCTGCTCCCGCACTGGATTGAGCACAACGGGGAGCACGCCGAGTCGTTCTGTACCTGGGCTGGGCGGGCTCGGGCCGCAGGGGACGCGCACCTGGCCGCCCACATCGAGGAGGCGGCTCGGAAGATCGAGGCGGCCAACCGGGATCTGGAGGGCGCGCTCGAGCACATCGGCGCGGCGGCGAGTGACCACGCCCACCTCCATCACGACCATGCCCACTGACGTTGCGGTCGGGCGGGAACCGCAACGCCCGGAATCCCCCGGGAATGTGAGAATACAGGAGGAGACGATGACCGTCCCACTGCCGGAAAACCCCAGGGCGCCGATCGAGGCGATGATTCGCGAGGGCGACCTCGAGGGGCTGCTCAAGAAGGCGGGTGAGCTCCACGGCCACTTCTGTCCCTACGTCGCGCTCGGCGTGCGCGCGGGCTATGTTGCACTGAAGGCGCTCGGCATCGAACGGAACCTGGGAATGGAGGAGGTGCTCGCCATCGTGGAGGTCAACAACTGCTTCAGCGACGGCGTCCAGATGACGACCGGCTGCTCCTTCGCCAACAACGCCCTGATCTACCAGGATTTGGGGAAGACGGCAGTCACGATAGCCACGCGCGATGGCGAGGCCGTGCGCATCGCGCTACGCGCCGATTACGCCACCAGCTTCGACGAACGATACCCCGAGGCTCACAGGCTGTTCGGGAAGATTGTCCGCAAGCGAGAGGAGCCGACAGAGGAGGAGCGGGAGCGACTGTCGCAGCTTTGGGCTGAGACATCGTACCGGCAGTTGGATCTGGCGGAGGAGGAGATCTTCACGGTTGAGCGAAAGCGGATCGACCTCCCGCCGTATGCACCCATGGTCGAGTCGGTCATCTGTTCTGTCTGCGGCGAGAGCGTGATGGAGACGAAGGCACGCGTGCGGGACGGGGAGCCAGTGTGTATGGCGTGCGCCGGCGCCGAGCATTACGTGCTGGACGGGTCGGGCATCTCGGTCCGATAGCGGGGTGACGGTAGATCTTGCAGGTTAAGACGGGTTGCGC
>CAYMHT010000014.1:10081-35502 GCA_964390305.1 uncultured Anaerolineales bacterium | reverse complement strand
GACGACTGGGGCTACCCGTCCCCCTTTGCCTTCTACTCCCGCGGGCCAGGCTACATCCGTATGTCCCTTCTGTTCGACACGCTGACCTGGAAGGATCAGGACGGCGTCATCCCCTGGCTGGCTGAGGCGTGGACCGTCTCCGCGGACCGTGTCGAGTGGACCTTCACGTTGGTCCCTGATGTCACTTGGCACGACGGTGAGCGGCTGACCGCCGATGACGTGGCCTTCACGTTTGAGTATTTCAAGGCCCACCAGGGGGCCTTCAGGTGGTCCTGGCCGGTCGGAATGGTCGAAAGCGCTGAGGCGATGGACGACCGCACCGTGGTCCTCAGACTGACGGAGCCGTTGGCCGGAGCGCACGAAGCGTTAATCGGCTCTCTGCCCATTGTTCCCAGACACGTCTGGGAGGGGGTGGGCGATCCGACCAGGCTTACGTCCGAGGAGGCCGTCATCGGGAGCGGGCCGTTTCGGCTGGTGGAGTACAGCAAAGAGGAAGCTCGCTACGTCTACGCGGCGAACCCCGACTACTTCCAGGGTGTGCCGACCGTCGATGCTCTGACGTTCGTCAAAGTGGAGAATGAAGCACTGGCGCTGAAGACGGGGACGACCGATTACGCCGACTTCTGGGGGAAGGAGATCGACGCGTTGCGGGAGTTCGAGGAAGACGAGGCGTACGGTATCATCGACGGCCCGAGCTTCTGGGTGCTGAAGATGATCTTCAACACCGAAAGGCCGCCTTTTGACGACCTGAACGCGAGAAGGGCGGTGGCCCACGCCGTCGACCGTCAGCGCATCGTGGACCAGGTGACCCACGACGGGGCGATTGTGGCAAATCTGGGCATCGCGTCACCCTTCACCGACTGGCACAACCCCAACCTGCCCGACTACCAGCACGATCCGAAGCGGGCCAAGGAGATGCTGGCCGAAGTTTCGGCCGACGAGGCAGGTGGGGCCGACCTCAGCCTGACGTTGATCACCACCGCTGGCTTCGCCCGCGAGGCGGAGCTCGTCCGGGCCGACCTGGAGGCTGTCGGCATACACGCAGAGGTGCGGACGGGGGACACCAGCACCGTGGACGGGCTCCTGCGGGAGGGGAACTTCGACTTGGCGATCAGCGGGCACGGTGGCATCGCCAACCCGGCCCAGCTGAGGACCCCGACCTGGCCGGCGGAGGCCTATGCCAACGACGAGTACGACGCTCTCTATCAGCAGCAGGCCGCCATCGCCGACGAGGAGAAGCGGCGCGAGTTGGTCTGGCAGCTTCAGGCGATCATCGCCGAGGATCTGCCGGTGCTCACGCTCTACCATCCCCGCATGTGGACGGTGTACGATGCTTCCAAGCTGGATACCTGGTTCTACACGGAGGGCGGCATCGGCTTTGGCATCCCAATCTCGATGAACAAGCTGATCTTCCTGCCCTAGGGGTCTCCCCCCTCACCCCGCCCCTCTCCCCCGCGGGGGAGAGGGGCGGGGCTGGACGAGGGGCGGGTCGCGCCCACAGGGACCTCTCCGTGGAGAGAGAGAGGCGGCGCCACGCTGTAATCGTTGAGTACCCGCATCAGCCCGCTACCCTGGGATAGGAAGAGAGGCGGCGGCTTATGGCGACGAATCACGGCACCGCGAGAATCGTTCAGTACCTGATCACGATCCTTGTGCTATTGACGCTGAACTTCTTCCTACCGCGGATGATGCCTGGGGATCCCCTGTCCTATCTACTGGGCGATCCCGGTGCAGACGCGCCGATACTGCTCACAGAAGAGATGCGGTCTAACCTGCTGGAGTACTACGGCCTGCACAAGCCGCTGGCTGCCCAGTACTGGGACTACATGAGTGCCTTGTTCCGTGGTGACCTGGGCTGGTCGATCACCTTCAACGCTCCCGTCCGCTCGGTCATCCTGGGCCGGCTCAAATGGACGCTCTTCCTGGGCGGGGCCGCGGCTGCGATCTACATCGCGCTGGGAATCGCTCTGGGTGCCGTGTCGGCCTGGCGGCGTGGCTCAAAGACCGACGTTGGCCTCCTGATCACCGTATTCTCTCTCGGCTCCTGGCCTCCGTTCTTCCTGGGCATGGTGTTCATTGTATTGTTCTCCTTCAGGTGGGGCCTGTTCCCCATTGGCGGAGCTCAGAGCGCGGCGGCCGCCCGGCTGGGCGGGCTCGAACAGGTGCGGGACGTGCTCTACCACGGATTCTTGCCCATCCTCACGCTGGTGCTCGCCTATTTGCCGGGGATCTACCTCATCACGCGCAATTCCATGCTCAGCGTGCTCGGTGAGGACTACGTCCGGACGGCTCGCTCGAAAGGGGTCTTGGAGTCCCTCGTCCTGCTGCAACACGCACTACCTAACGCCTTGCTCCCCATCGTGACTACCGTGGCCATGCGTTTCGGCTTCATGATCATGGGGACCATGTTCGTGGAGGTCGTGTTCGCCTATCCGGGGATGGGCACGTTGATCTACGAGGCCGGCGCTGCGCGGGATTATCCGCTCCTCCAGGGGGCCTTCCTGGTCACCATGATCTTCGTGCTGGCGCTGAACTGGCTGACCGATGCGCTGTACGGTTATCTCGATCCCCGGGTGAGGAGGGCCCGTGCGTAGCATAGATTGCTGGCTGGGAGGGGCGGGCTGGGGTCTCCTGGGGCTCTTCGCGCTCGTCGCCCTCCTTGCGCCCTGGCTCTCCCCATACGATCCGGCGGCGATGGGCGTGCCGCTGCTGCCGCCATCAGCCAGCCATCCGCTGGGCACCAACGACATCGGCCAGGATGTGCTGAGCGAATTGCTCCAAGGCGCGCGCTTTTCGCTGCTCTTGGGGTTTTTGGCCGCCAGTCTATCTACCGCGATCGGCGTGGTCTTAGGTCTGGTCGCCGGCAGCTACGACAGACTTGGGTTTGCCATCATGCGCGTCGTGGATGTGTTCCTGGCGGTCCCACGTTTCCCGCTGATCGTCTTCCTGGCCGCGTTCCTTAAGCCCGGGTTCTGGACGCTGGTGCTCTTCTTCTTGCTCTTCGGGTGGACGAAGACGACGCGCCTGGTGCGCTCCCAAACCCTGAGCGAGCGGCATAACGGCTACGTGGAGGCCGCCGTCGCCGTGGGCGCGAGCGATCTGCGCATCTTGGTGCGTCACCTCCTTCCTGGCACGTTCTCGATCGCCCTCGTCCGCTTCATCGTCGAGTTCCAGCACGTAATCCTGGCCGAGTCTGGGCTCAGTTTCCTCGGGCTGGGCGATCCGACAGTCAAGAGCTGGGGGGCGATGTTGCACTATGCGTTCGAATATCCTACAATTTTCATCTCGGATATCTGGGTGCGCTGGGCAGTACCACCGGGTGTCTGTATCACGCTGATGGTGCTGGCTCTGACCTTCATCGGGTTTTCCTTGGAGTCGTGGGTGGACCCACGTCTGAACCGGAAGGCGTGAACCCGCGATGTTCTGGTTCGGGGTCAGGGGGTCGCAGAGCGTCGGCGGGCCGGCTCTGAAGCAATGCGGCGGTCGGTTGTCACCAGAGAGGTCATCAGCGCAATCGCATTTGACCGGACTTGCGAGTTTAGGACGAGCGTCCGTCTCAAGAACTGGATACAGATGGTCAGGAGGCCTCCAGAAGAAGATTGCTCTGTAGACTTCGGAGACCTGAGCACGCACGGCTTCCATATGGATTGCCCTAGGATGGTCACCGGAAGGAGTTGATATGTCCTGCGAAGAGGTCTTTTTCCAACGGCTGCGCGAGCATGGGTTCCGGCTCACGCCGCAGCGAGAGATGGTGCTCTCGGTCCTCCACGATATAGAGGGCTTCGCCACTGCCGAGGACATCTACGAGCGCGTCGGTGACATCAGCACGTCTGTGGATATCTCGACCGTGTACCGCACGCTGGAACTGCTCCAAGATTTCCACCTGGTGGCGTCGGTCGATCCCGGCGACGGTCAGCGGCGTTATGAGCTACTCGGCCTTCACGGTCAACACTTCCATCTGGTGTGTCGTTCCTGCGGCAAGATCATCGGGGTGGAGCCGGAGGCCATCGAGCCTTTCGCCACCCAGATGAAGGAGCGATACGGCTTTGAGCTTGACGTGGAGCATCTCTCCATCCCGGGGCTTTGCGAGGCCTGCAAGAGGGACTGAGTGGGGGGACGGGGCCAGAATGGCTCCACTGCTATTCGATCACCACCGGCACGCCGAGCTCCGCCCAGTTGAAGAGGGTCTCAGCCTCCTCAATGCCGAGGATGATGCAGCCGTAGGAGGCAGCCGAGCCGAGGTTGCCCGCCCAGAGCCGCTGACCGTTGGAGAGGATGGGCAGGGCGTGAATGCCGTTGTAGGTGCTCCCCCCGGCCCGGTAGACTCCAAGGAAATGGGGCATCTGCAGGTCCCACTGGCTGGCGTACGCCATCTCCTCCTTGCTCAGGACTTGAAACTCACCCGTGTAGGTCGGTGAGTCCTTCATTCCAGTTGAGCACGGCCAGTCGTAGAGCAACTCGCCATTCTCGTAGACCCGCAGGCGCTGCTCGGGGATGCTGATGACGATCTTCTTGTCCGACACGGGGTCGTATGGTGTCAGGACGTCCTGCGGGGGGATGATCAGCTCCTGACCGACGTGCAGGCGATTGAGGTCGACGCCCGGGTTGGCCTCCACGATGAGCCCTGGGGGCATGCCGAACCTGATCGCGATACTCGTCAGGCGGTCGCCGGGCTGGACGACATAGATGCGCGGCGGCGGCATCAACTCAACCGTGACGTCTCCCCCGCCGGCGTGGAAGGCATCCCACACTTCTTCGGTAACCTCATCGATCGGGAATCCCCACCCATCTGCCTCAGGCTCTGTCGCCAGGTCTGCCACCGTTGCCCGCACGGCGTCCTCGTCGATCCCGACGACGAACCCCGTGTTGTTCTCATTCTCTTCCACGCGGAGCCAGCCGGCGATCATCTCCCGCCCCAAACTCCAGTTCCAGGTGAATGCCTCGCCCTCACGTTCTCCGTGCGCTGAGATCCGAATCTCGCGCGTTAGCATCTCCTCGGCCATGGCCCTGCCGGCGCCGACTTCCTCGATACGCGGCGGGACGGCCCGGTAGGTGGGAGCGAACGGGTAATGGGGCCCAAGGTGCGTCACTGTATCGACAATCTTCTCCAGGGTGGCCTCGACATCCAGCTCGCGACCCTGCTGGCTTGGCGTGACCACCACCTGATCTCCCTCCAGACGGAGCGTCGCGTCGGTGGGTGGCTCACGCATCTCCTCGGCCATCTGCTCCAGGACGCGCCGCGTGGCGGCGGGGTCAATGGTGAACACCGGGGCAACATCACGGCCAGTTCCCCAGCCACGTTCCGCGAGCCACATCGAAACCAGCGTCCTCCAGCCCTGATCCCGCCCGACGGCAAACGCTCGCTGAGTCGTCGCATGCGCGTCGAGGCGCATCCCTGCTGCGGACCAGGGTACCCGCCAGGTACGGTCGCCGTCGGTCAGGATGAGATCGCCAGGTTCGTGACTGGCGAAGATCGTCTTCAGCCGCTCATTCGCCTCATCCGGTGTGAGCCCACCCAGGTTGTCTCCCAGAACGTAGACGTTGGGGTAGATAGAGGTCTCGTACGGTGCAAGGACAATGTCCTGTACCATCCAGCCAGTGAAGACGGCCGCCCCTCCCAGGCCGAACAGCAGCAGGGCGAGGAAAGCCGTGAGGAGGCAACTGCGTCTGCCCTGCTTGCCCCTCTCTTGAGCGTTCGCGTTCGTCTTTGCGGCCTGAGCCATGGTCGGGCTCCTGCGAGACATGTGGTCACGGCGAGTCACCGCCAGTATACCACAGGAAGCTGCCTGGGGCATTCTCTGAGTGATCGGGTCGAGGGGGGATCGCGTCGAAAAGATCCGCGTTGTCGTGCCTCCCTTGGTCGCTCAGGGGTGCCGGCGCGTGGGCCCCGTCCCCATCGCCGGCTTGAGGCCCAGCGCGGTCACAGCTCCGAGCGAAGCGAGGCCCGCGGTGACTCCGAAGAGGACAGGATATGAGGTCGCCTCCAGCAACCAGCCCCCAACGGTGGGTGCGAGAGTCAGCATGCCCATAATCGTGTTGCCGAGGCCGACGTACGAGGGCCGCACCCGATCGGGCGCGATCTCCAGGAGGTGGTTGTAGAAACCGAGCATAGCAGAGCTCTGATAGGCTGCCAGGGCCACATAGACGAGGGGGTAAGCACGGATCAGCAGGTCGCCATCTGCTACGTGGGCTAGCAACGCAAACACAGGGCCAGCAACGGAGATGGCGCTGCCCACCCGAATGGCAAACGTCGGGCCCCAACGGTCGCTCACGACCCCCAGGAGGGCGCCAAAGGCGACGCCGGCCACCTGCTGGGTGGCCACGAAGCTCCCTACGACTGCGATGGGCAGCTTCAAGACCTCGGTCGCGTGGACGACGTAGAATGGCGTCGCCAGTGAGACCATGCCGACCAGGACGCGACATACCATCAACCGGCGAAAATCGGAGTCGTGGAGCACCGGTGTGAGCCACCCACTCTCTTCGCGCTTAAGCGAGGCGCCCTCCGTTGAATCGGTCTCGGGCTCCCGCAAAAGGATCAGGGCGACGGTAGAGGGGATGAGGGCCACCCCTGCCAGCGTGAAGATCAGCGCATAATCGCTGGGAAAGGGAAATCGGGCGCTCTCCAGAACACGGCTGATGATCCGACCAACGCCCAGACCCGCCAATCCGGCGATGACCTGGGATATGCCCATCAGCCGGCCGCGTCGCTTGACGGGGATGGCACGGGCCAGCATGTCAAACCACGCGACGCTGGCTAGACTGTCAGTCACAGTAAACAGACCCAGGCAGGCGAAGAACAGGGACAGCACCGCACTGGGATTCGGGGCTAACCCGAGCCACAGGGCCAGCGCGATGATCCAGAACGCCACTCGCCCGCTCAACCCTGCGAGCAGGTAAGGCTTCTTGCGCGGCTTATCGGTGATCCAGCGGGCTGAGATGACCTGGGGAAGAAGCCAGCAGCCGTTCCAGACTGTCGACACAAGACCGATGACTGGCGCCGACGGTGTGAGCTGGCGCACGAAGGCTGGAAGGACGCTGTCCGGCCTGGCGAAAGAGATGGCTATGCTAAAGAAGACGTAGTCGACGACAAAGGCGACGAAGTTCCAGCCGTAGTCGGGGGGTGTGATGTCGGAGGGCTTTGCCATAGCGTCCCAGTCTACCACGAAGCTCCATACCGTCAAGACAGGTAGCAGGGAGGAGATGACGGGACGAGATGGCTCCAGAAACAGTCTCTATGAGCGCTTCCTGGGAGCGGGGACGCAAAGCCCAGGTTACCCCTGGCGTTCGGAGGTCGTTTGCCGGCTGTGAAGAATCTCTGGGGCTGCCGAGAGGGAGCGTGCGCGGCTCGCGATGCTGGATTGAGGGGAGACCCTGGACTGACCGCGGCTGGCGTCAGAAATAGGCTTCGTAGCCGGGGATGTCGAGCTCATCCCGCATGGTCTGCAGCTGCTTTCGGAGGTTGGGGTTGATGGGGATGCCGCGCTTTGGGACGACCTGCTCGTTCTCGTATTCCTTTTCTCCCGCCACGTAGATCCGCTCCTCGCCAGGTGCCTTGCGTGCCTTCTGCAGCGTGCGCATAATGTTGCCGGTGATGCGACGCGAGAGCTCCAGCGGGACGAAGTGCTCGATATCGATCGCCAGGGAAAAATGCCCCAGCATGTAGGGTCGCCGAGACCCGTCGTCCTCGAAGCCCAGCAGCTCTTTCATGAACACGCCCCCGCATAGAGAGGCGGAGAGAATCTCGACCATCGCTGCCAGGTCGTATCCCTTGTAACCCGCGAACTCCTCCCCGGCCCCTCCCAACGGCAGCAGCGCTCCCTGCGCCTCTCCGAACGCCTCGAGGGCTCGATCAGGATCGGTGACCGGATTCCCCTCGGCATCGATGACCCAGCCTTCCGGCATGGGCCTCTCGGCGCGAGAGAACACCTCGACGTCGCCTCGCTGAATGATGGACGTCGCGCCGTCGAAACAGAACGGGTGGCCCATATCGGAAGGAGCGGCGAACGCGATCGGATTAGTGCCTAGCATGGGCTCCGTGCTGAACGTGGGCGCAATCGCCGGTCGCGCGTTGGTCACGGTCAGCCCGATCATCCCCTCCTCCGCGGCCATTAGGGAGTAATAGCCTGCGATGCCGAAATGCGTGCCGTTTCTCACAGCCGCTGCCCCAATACCGCATGCCCTGGCCTTGTCAATAGCCATTTGCATGGCCCGCTGGGCGATGACGTGACCCATGCCGTGGTGTCCGTCGATAAGGACCGTAGTCTCGCTCTCCTTAACGATCTCCACCTCGGTCTTGACCTGATGCTGTCCGCGCTGGATGCGGTCATAGTAGTACTTGAGGCGACCCACACCGTGCGACTTGATCCCTCTCAGGTCGGCAGCGATGAGGACGTCGGTGCAGATGCGGGCGTCATCCTCGGGAACGCCCAGGCCCTGAAATACGTCCATCATGAAGTCCTCGATGACCTTGACGGCGACGTATGTGGTATCCGTTTTCTCTGCCATGGTTCCGATTCCTCCGTGAAACTGAAACGCGAAGTGTTAGGCGTGATTCTGTCAGGGAGTCAGCCGCCCGTCACTGCCGCCGCATCGGGCCCTCATTCCACCCAGTTGAACGTTCGGGTGACCGCCTTCTTCCATCCCTCGTAGAGCTCTGCACGCGTCTCGGCGTCCATCTTGGGTCTCCAAGTTTGAGCCACGTTCCAGTTCTCGCGCAGGGCCTCCACATCGTCCCAGAAACCAATGGCCAGTCCCGCAGCGTAGGCGGCACCGAGCGCGGTGGTCTCAGAGACGGTTGGACGGGTGACGGGCACGTTCAAAATGTCGGCCTGGAACTGCATCAGTAGGTCGTTGTAGGTCATCCCGCCGTCGACCTTGAGGGCCTTTAGTTCGACCCCGGAGTCCTGCTCCATGGCCTCTAGCACCTCGCGGGTCTGGTAGGCCGTAGCCTCCAGGGCGGCGCGGGAGATATGGTACTTGGTGATGTAGCGGGTGAGGCCGACGATGACGCCACGGGCGTCGTTCCTCCAGTAGGGAGCGAACAGGCCCGAGAAGGCAGGGACGAAGTAGATCCCGCCGCTGTCATCTACCGCGGCGGCGAAATCCTCGACGTGTTTGGAGAAGTCGAACAGGTCGAGATTGTCGCGCAGCCACTGAACGAGCGCACCGGTGATAGCAATGGACCCCTCAAGGGCGTAGACAGCCTCGTCGTTGCCCATCTTGTACCCGACGGTCGTGAGCAAGCCGCTGTCGCTGGGCACGGGCTGGGTGCCCGTGTTCAGGAGCATGAAGCACCCGGTGCCGTATGTGTTCTTGGCTTCCCCTGGACTGAAGCAGGTCTGGCCGACCAGGGCGGCCTGCTGATCGCCCAGGGCGCCGCAGACGGGAATCTCGTCGCTGAAGGGCCCGTCTTTGCTGGTGTGACCGTAGACGTCAGGATCGCTGGAAGGCCGGATCTCCGGAAGCATTTGACGCGGGATACCCATAATGTCCAGAATCCCCTGATCCCAGTCGAGGGTCTCCAGATTCATCAACATAGTGCGGCTCGCGTTTGTGACGTCGGTGACGTGAGTGCCCCTGTCGGGGCCGCCGGTCAGGTTCCAGATCTCCCAGGTGTCGATGTTCCCAAAGATGGCATCCCCGCGCTCGGCGGCGGAGCGGAGGCCGCCAACGTTGTCCAGCAGCCACTTGATCTTCGGGCCGGAGAAGTAGGTGGCCAGCGGGAGGCCGACCGCGGGACGGAAGCGGGCCTGACCGCCGTCCCGGGCTAGCTGGTCGCAGATCTTGTCCGTGCGAGTGTCCTGCCAGACGACCGCGTTGTAGTAGGGCTCGCCCGTGTTCCTGTTCCAGATGACCGTCGTCTCGCGCTGGTTAGTGACGCCGACCGAGGCGATCTCTTGCGGTCTGACCCCGGTGGCTCGCAGTGTCCCGGCGATGACGTCCCGAGTGCGTGCCCAGATCTCCAGTGGGTCGTGCTCAACCCAGCCGGGTTGGGGGTAGATCTGCTCGTGTTCCAGCTGGTGCGAGCCTATGATCTCACCCCCGCGCGTGAAGATCATGAAGCGCGTGCTGGTCGTACCCTGATCGATTGCTGCTGCGTATGTCTTTCGTGGCATGTCTGTCTCGCACTTCTCTGTGGCTGTGGGGCCGACTTCGGCGCAGCGTCGTTCACTCCTGTACTTGCCGCCGGATTGCCGGCGAAGGCGCCTGTGGACTTACATCTTCCACCGGAGCCCTGGTGTCTTGACCGGCTGGTCCCACAGCTCGATCATCTCGACATCCATCTTCAGCAGGGTGATGGAGACGCCCTCCATCTCTAGCGAGGTGATGTAGCGGCCGACGAGATTGCGGGCAATCTCTAGTCCCCTCGTCTCGCAGATATCGTGCAGCTTCCGGTAGACGATGGAGAGCTCGATGTCCGGCGTCCCACCCATGCTGTTGACGCAAGCCAACACGCTATCTCCCGCCCGGAACGGCGGATCCACCAACTCCATCTCGGCCCACGCTTCCTCGTCCACGTCCCACTCACGGACGGTGCGCGTGTATGCTTCATCTTCGATGATCGAGAGAGCCAGGATCTCCGTGACCTCATCGGCCGTCTTCAGTTCCGTCCGCTCTCGGCCTGGCTCGCCGTGGATGCCGATGCCGATCTCCATCTCGTCTTCGTCAAGCTCGAACGTGGGCTGCCCGGCCGAGGGGACGGTACATGGTCTCAGGGCCATGCCCATACTGCGTCCGTTGACGTTGACCCTGCGGCCGAGCTCGGCAAGTTCCTCGAGTTCGTAGCCTCGCTCTGCCGCCGCGCCAACGATCTTCCCGGCCAGAACTGCGGTGCCCAGGCCACGGCGACCGGTGGTGTAGAAACTATCCTTGACCGCCACGTCGTCGTCGATGAGGACGTTGCGCACCTCGATGCCTTTCTCGCGCGCCATGTTGGCTGCCGTCTCGAAGTTGGTCACGTCGCCGATGTAGTTCTTCACGATGTAGAGCACGCCAGCCCCGCTCTCGGTCGTCTTGGCGGCTTCCAGCATCTGATCCGGGCTGGGGGAGGTGAAAACCTCGCCAGGGCAGGCCGCGTCGAGCATACCGGGGCCAACAAGGCCGGCGTCCAGGGGCTCGTGACCGCTGCCGCCCCCCGAGATGACGGCCACCTTGCCTTCCACTGGTGCGTCAGCGCGGTAGACGAAGTTGGGCTCGAAATGCACCTGGATCAGATCCGAGTAAGCCAGAGCCATGCCCTCCAACTGCTCGATAACGACTCGCTCCGGATCGTTGGTCAGTTTCTTCACAGGCCTCCTCCTCTGGCGGGCTCACCGGCACGGGATGAGGGCGGCGCAATTACCCTCTCGCCGACTTCCACTGGCGGATGGCTTCGCGTCGTGTTTCGCGCGCTTTCCGGCTGGCGAGGGGAGTATACTTGAGCTGCCACGACTGTCAACGGGCGGTTTCTGATCCCACGACGACTTCCGCGCCCTGGGCTGCTTTGCAGATGTGGATGGTTGGGGCTATGTCTGTGGCCTCTCGGTAGCAGGCGGCGACCGTAGCTGAGAAGGCCTCGGCGGCGTCTGCCCCGACGAGGGCGACGGCACAGCCACCGAACCCGGCCCCGGTCATACGGGCTCCGTATCACGGATCCTGTTGGCGGGCACAGATTGCCATGGCGTCCAGTTCCCTGCTCGAGACTTCGAAATCGTCCCGGAGGCTGGCATGGCTTGCGTTCATCAGGCAGCCGACTTCCTGCGCATCGCCGCGTTCCATGGCCTCGGCAGCCAAGAGCGTGCGGGCGTTGTCAGTGACCACGTGGCGGGCCCGGCGGCGAAGGATATGGTCGAGATCTCTGCCGCGGGCCTGGAGGTGAGCCACCGTCACATCACGGAAGTCGGGGATGCCGAAGAACTCAGCTGCGACTTGGCACTGCTCCCGGCGCTCGTTGTAGACGGAGTCGACCAGGCGGCGTCGCGTTGCCGTATCCATCACCACGATGGCGCTCTCCGCCGGCGTAGCAACCGGCCTCGTCTCCAGCGAGCGGCAGTCGATTGGCAGCGCGTGATCAGCCTGACCGACGGCTGAGATCATTTGGTCCATAATCCCGCACCGCACGCCCACCCAGTCGGTCTCTGCCCGCTGGCAGAGCCGTGCCATCTTCGCCGCGTCCCACGGGATGTTTGAAACCGCGGCAAAGGCCCGCGCGGTCGCGAGCTCCAGAGCCGCCGACGATGAGGCCCGCGCCTGTGGGCACGTCCCCCATGATCACGCCCTCCCCCCCTCGAAGTGCGTACCCAGCCTCCTGCAGGGACCAGGCCACGCCCTTCAGGTACTCGGCCCAGCCCTCGTTTGTGTGCTTCACCTCGCTCAGGGTGAAATCCGTGGCATCGTCGAGGTCCAGCGCGTGCACCACGGCGCGCCGGTCGCCGCGGGCCCGGAGGGCGATCCAAATGGCGCGGTCGATCGCCTGGGAAGCACGAAGCCTTCGTTGTAGTCTGTATGCTCACCAATCAGATTGACCCGCCCCGGGGCGCGGACGACGAAGGGGCGGTCCGCGCCGAAGCGATCCTCGAATTCGCGAGGGACTTGATGCTGAAGCCGCACGGAGACTCCCGTTCTACATCACTTGCTGCCCGGGCTCGGGTTGGACCCGCGGTTCTCGGAGCCTCCATCTGCCCCTGGGCTCTGCAACTCCGGGCTCAGGCTGCGCCTATTCCGTCGGGTGTCGCCGGCGATGGCGAGACTGAAGAAAAGGCCAACGGCTTGGAGCCTACACCGTTTGAGGTGGCTGAGCACGGGAGGCAGCTGTCTCAGTGGGACCGAGTCCAGTTGGGTCCAGCTGCCCCATCAACCAACAGATCCACCGAGGCGTCGATCAACGCAGGCAGGTCGGCAGGCCGATGGTCCTGGTGCCACATCGCTAGCTGCTGGAAGAAGAGGGCGCGGATGACGCCGGCCAGGTAAACGGGATCCAGGTCATCGCGGATCTCGCCTGCTGCCTGCCCCTCGCGCACCTGTTCGGCCAGGACGTCGCGCAGGGCGTGACCCAGATTGGTCTCTCGACGGCGCAAGATGGCTGCGAACAGTCGTTGAGCGAGCTGCTGCTCACAGAGCGGGTCCTCCGCCACCAGGCGGAGCGCCAGCTTGATGCGGCCGACCGGGCTCTCGGGCGCCCCACGTTCGGGCGTCAAGGCCTCTCTCAGCTGCCCCAACCGGTGTGCTGCGATGGCCGGAAGAATGGCCTCCTTGGTGTCGAAGTAATTGAAGAAGGTGCCTTTGGCGACGCCCGCTGCCTCGGTGATGTCCTTCACCGTGGTCGCGTCGTACCCGCTTTCCTGGAACAGGCGCAGTGCCGCGTCCATGAGACTTTGGCGGGTCTCTCGCTTCTTCCACTCCCGACGCGAGAGCTGCTCTCTTGATCTCATACTATGACCTCGCAACAAAGATGACCACGGTCATAGTATAGTCCACGGGGCCACTTTGTCAACGGCTTAGGATCTGCCCTATGGCCCATCCGGCGTGCTCGGCCACCAGGGGGTCCGCATCGGAGCAAGCAGCTTCCAGGGCCGGGATTGCTGCCGGGTTGCGCAGATTGCCGAGCACGACGGCTGCGTTTCGTAGTAGGCCGGCCCGTCGAGAACGCCACAGCGGGGTGTCGCGAAACCGAGCGCGGAAGGCCTGCTCGTCAAGCGCGAGCAACTCGATCAGGTCAAGTGTGGGACGGAGAGGCCTGAATGCGGGCTCCTCGGTAGGGCTCGCAAAGCGCCGATTCCATGGGCAGACTTCCTGGCCGACATCACAGCCGAAAATGCGATCGCCCAACAGCGGTCGGAGCGGCTCCGGGATGGCGCCCCGGTGTTCGATGGTAAGGTAGGAGATGCAGCGGCGGGCGTCGAGGGTGTGGGGCGCCACCAGGGCACCGGTGGGACACGCATCCAGGCAGGCGGTACAGCTTCCGCACCGGTCGCCCGACGAAGGCGTGTCGGCTTCCAGGTCCAGATCGAGGAGCAACTCTCCCAGAAAGAAGTAGGAGCCATGGTGGGGGTGGATGAGATTGGCGTTCCTGCCGATCCAGCCCAGGCCGGCCTGCTGTGCGAGTGTTCGCTCCAGCAAGGGGCCCGTGTCGACGTAGGCGCGGTACGCGAGAGGGCGGGCCGTCTGACGATCGATCCAGTTGGCCAGCTGGTCCAACCTCTCCAACATCAGCTCGTGGTAGTCCGAGCCCCAGGCATAGCGGGAGACGCGGCCCACCAGCCCTTCGGCGGGCGGGAAGTCACCGGGGTAGTAGTTCATTCCCACGACGACGATGGACCGCGTCTCGGGCATGACGTGCCGCGGATCGGCCCGCTTGGTGACGGCGTCGGGACGCGCCAGATAGTCCATCCCGGCGTGGTAGCCTTGCGAGAGCCAGTCCCTGTAGAAGGACATGTGTACATCAGCGGCAAGATCGGTGATCCCGACCAGATCGAAGCCCAATCGATAAGCTTGTTGTTTGACTTCGTTTGCTGACGTCCTCATTTAAGATGGACTATAGCCTAACCGGCGAGGGGTGTCAATACCATCTGCTCCCTGCGGATTTCTCTGGTTTTACTTGCGCGTTGCCCAGCTCCGTGTTATAATCCGGCTTGGATAGAGATACTGGAGAAGTGGGCAACCCCCACTTTTTTTTGTAGGATTGGTGCGTTGTGTTGTTCGTCGGGGATTGCGACCCGACGCTTTGCTGTGAGGGGTGTCAGTTGCCGGCCTAGGGCCAGAGCGGGGAGATCCCGTTGGCAGGAGAATAGTATGAAGTCGGAATTCTTATTGGCGTTCAATGAAATATGCAGTGACCGCGGGCTTCCGAGGGCAGTCGTCCTTGACGCTGTGGAGAAGGCGTTGGTCTCCGCTTATCGTCGCAACACGGATATCAACACCGTGGAGAACGTCACAGCTGAGATTGACCCAAGCAGCGGAGAGGCCAGAATCTACGTCGACAAAGAGGTCGTAGATGAGGTCGCCGACCCTACCTGGGAGATCAGCCTGAAGGAGGCCCGTACGATCGACCCGGACGCTGAGCTTGGAGAGTTGATCACGGTGGAAGATACCCCAGAGAACTTTGGGCGCATCGCGGCACAGACCGCCAAGCAGGTCATTCTCCAGCGCATCCGGGAGGCCGAGCGAGACGTGCAGTACGAGCATTATGTCGAGCAGGAAGGCGAGATCGTGCACGGTACTGTGCAGAGCGTCAGGTCGAATGTCGTCTTGGTCAATCTGGGTGGCGCGGAGGCGATTCTCCCCCGCAGTCAGCAGGTGCCGGGCGAGAGATATCACATGCATCAGCGTCTGCGAGCCTACGTGCTTGAGGTTCGCAATACGAACCGGGGGCCGAAGATCGTCCTTTCGCGCAGCCATCCGAAGATGTTGCGCCGGCTTCTGGAGCTTGAGGTTCCGGAGATCTTCAATGGCACCGTCGAGATCAAGGCCATCGCCCGTGAGGCGGGCTCCCGCTCGAAGGTGGCTGTGGCAGCTCGCCAGCCGGGCGTGGACCCGGTAGGTGCCTGCGTTGGTATGCGGGGTGTGCGCATCAAGTCGATCGTCAACGAGCTCGGGGGCGAGAAGATCGATGTCATCGAGTGGAGCCCGGACATGGCCACGTTCATCGCAAAGGCGCTCAGCCCGGCCAAGGTGTTGAGTGTGCAGCTGGACGAAGATCCAGACGGCCGAAAATCGGCCGGCGTCGTGGTCCCCGAAGACCAGCTGTCGCTGGCCATCGGTCGGGCCGGACAGAACGCTCGACTCGCGGCAAAACTGAGCGATCATCGCATTGACATCCAGGGTGTCACCGAGGCGGCTACCTGGGCCCTGCAGCGGGTGAATGAAGACGCCGAGGTGCTCCCGAGTCTGGGTTCGGCGGCGGAGCTGCTTCCTTCTGTTGCCAGCATCTTGCAGCGACACGAGGAAGAGGAGGACATGCCGTACTCCAGCGAGGAACTGCTCAAGATGCGGCGCGTCATCGAGGCTGTTTGGAATCATTACGCGTCCGCACGCAGAACCGAACGAGAGCGCCGCAAGGCAGAGGAAGAGGCCCGCCTCGAAGCCCTTGAACAGGCCCGCGAGGTCATACCGGATCAGGCCTACGAGACAGCTCTTGGCGATATGGAGCTGGGCACACGCACTGTGGGCCGTCTGGAAAGCGCTGGTCTGTCGACAGCAGGAGAGGTGATGGAGCGCTTGATCGCTGAGGGCGATGAGGGGCTGCTGGAGTTGGATGGGATCGGCCCCAAGACCGTTGAGCAGGTGAAGGAAGGTGTCGCCGAGTTGGACTTGCTCGCGCCTGAACCGGTTCCGGCAGAGGAAGAGGTCGTCGCTGAGGCGGAAGAAGAGATAGAAGAAGCAGCGGTCGAGCCCGGTCCGATGGCCGAGGAGGAAGCTGAGCCCTCCGACGCTGAGGAAGCCGCTGTGGAAGCGGAGGAAGAAGAGACCCCGGACAAGGCGGCGATGCTGGAAACGGCTATGCGCGGCCCGGGCATGGGGGTCGAAGCGGAAGAGGCCGGTGTTGAAGAGGAAGAAATCGAGGCTGAGGGAGAGGAGTTCGAGGAGGAGCCGGAGTACTTCTTCGAAGAAGAAGAACCGCTGGATCGGGAGGAGAAGCTCAAGCGAGAGCGAGGGCGCCGTGTGCAGCTTGTCTACGACGAAGAAACCGGCGAACTGATCCCGCGCCGTCGCCGAAAACGAGAAGAAGGGCCCGAGGACTGGAAGGAGTACGTGGACTACTAGTTCCATGAGCAAACGGACCCGTAAGCAAAAGCGTATTCCACAGCGAACCTGTGTGGCGTGTCGTACTGTGCGCCCCAAGCGTGAGTTGGTGCGCATCGTGCGCACACCGGAAGGATCCGTGGCCGTAGATGAGACGGGCAAGCAGAATGGTCGTGGTGCCTATCTCTGCCCGGAACCGGGTTGCTGGGAGAGGGCTCTGTCCAAGGATCGGCTGAGCCGTGCACTGCGGACGGACCTCACAGAAGAGACCCGTGCTCGACTGCGAGAATACGCGGCGGGTCTCTGATCCAGGTTTCGGGCTTTGAGAAGGGAGTGGGTGAAGATGAGTGATGAAGTGATCGTAAGGGAAGAGGGCGTCGTCGAAATTCCTGAGTTCGTGACGGTGCGTCAGCTGGCTCAGCTGCTTGACGTCAGCCCCATCGACGTGATCAAGGAGCTGATGAGCGCCGGCGTGATGGCGAACATCAATCAGGAGATCGACTATGAAACAGCGGCTATCGTGGCCCAGGAGATGGGCTTCGAGCCCGTCGAGGAGTCTCGGGCGGCCGCCGAGGAGGCGGCCGAGGAAGGGCCAACTCCTCTGTGGGAACGGTTCTATGCCAGCGAGCCTCCCGAGAACCTTAAGCCACGCCCACCTGTGGTGACGACTCTCGGGCACGTCGATCATGGAAAGACCTCGCTGCTGGACGCCGTTCGCCATACGAACGTGGCAGGCGGCGAGGCCGGAGGGATCACCCAGCACATCGGTGCTTATCAGGTCCGGCACGATGGGCAACTCATCACTTTCATCGATACGCCCGGTCACGAGGCCTTTACCGAGATGCGGGCTCGGGGTGCCCATACCACTGACATCGCCATTCTCGTGGTGGCAGCGGATGACGGGGTGATGCCGCAGACCATCGAGGCCATCAACCACGCACGCGCCGCTCGTGTCCCCATTGTCGTGGCCCTCAATAAGATGGATCTGCCCACGGCGCAGCCGGAGAAGGCAAAGCAGGAATTGGCCGATGAGGGGCTGGTACCTGATGACTGGGGCGGAGATACACTCTGCATTCCCGTGTCGGCTAAGGAGAGGACGGGCCTGGGGGATCTCCTCGATGCCATCCTGCTCGTGGCCGAAGACTCGGAACAGATTAAGGCCAATCCCGATCGTCCGGCGATGGGCACGGTCCTCGAAGGGCGCTTGGATCGGGCGCGCGGTGCGACGGCCACCGTCCTGGTGCAGAATGGAACCTTGCACATCGGGGACGACCTGGTGGCAGGGCTCAGCTGTGGTCGCGTGCGCCAGATGATCGACGAGAACGGGAACCCGACAAAGGAGGCAGGGCCCTCCACGCCGGTCCTGGTTCTTGGCCTGTCCGACGTGCCGGACGCAGGGGAGATCTTCAAGGTGGTCTCGGAGTCCTGCGTTGCGCGCGAGATCGTGGCTCAGCGTGAGGAGGACCTTGCCGCCGAAGCGCCCGGTCCGATCCGGACGTTCACCCTCGACGACTTCGCCAGCCGGATAAAGGCTGGAAGGGCCAAGGAGCTTAACCTCATTGTCAAGGCGGATGCACAGGGCTCCATCAATCCTATCGTCAGCTCTCTGGAGCAGTTGGGGGAGGAGGAGTTGAAGGTCAACATCCTCCATGCCGCGCCTGGCAGTATCGGTAAGTCGGACGTCAATCTGGCCATCGCATCAAGGGCGATCATCATAGGCTTCAATGTGAGACCCGATCCCGCCGCCCGTCGTCTTGCTGAGAGCGAAGGGGTCGACATCCGGACGTATGACATCATCTACAAGCTGATCGACGACATTGACCAGGCACTGAAGGGGTTGCTGGAGCCCACGTATGTCAAAGTGCTCGTCGGCGAGGCGGAAGTGCGAGACATGTTTCACATCCCGGATCTCGGCATGGTCGCTGGCTGCTACATCCGCAAGGGGGAGGCCAGGCGAAACGCGAGGGCGCGTGTCATTCGGGACGGCAACCAACTGCACGATGGCCCTGTGTCTTCCCTCAAGCGCTTCGCAGAGGACGTCCGCACAGTGCGGAAGGGGTACGAGTGTGGCGTGGGACTTGCTGGCTTCGACGACTTTGAGCTTGGCGACGTGATTCAGTTCTACGAAGAGCGAGAGAAGGAGTCCTAATAACCCCGGAGTGATGAATTGCGATGGGTAGAAAGTATCAGCGTCGAGTATCGGAACTGGTCCACGTCCGTCTGTCCGATCTTCTGGAGCGCAAGGTCAAAGATCCCCGCCTGGACATGGTCACCATCACCGACGTGGTGGTGACGCCCGATGCATCACGCGCAGATGTGTATTTTAGCGCGCTGGGTGGGGAGGCGGCCCTCGAAGATGCTCAAGACGGGTTGGAAAGTGCAGCTGGCTGGCTGCGGCGTGAGCTAGGCCGCCAACTCCGGCTGCGCAATATCCCGGAGCTGGTCTTCCACTATGACCGCTCGGTAGAGCGCGGCGAACGGATCTCCGAAATCCTCGACGAGTTAGGACTCGGTGACGAAGAAATCGACACTGAAGCAAGCTAGCCAGCTGATTCGGGAGGCTGACCAACCTCTCCTCATATGTCACGTCGCCCCCGACAGCGATGCTCTTGGCAGTTTGACCGGGCTCGCTCACGCCCTGCGGCAGATGGATCAATCGCCGATTGCGGCCTGTTCGGATGCTATTCCGTCACGGTTCGACTACATTCCAGGTATCGAGTCAGTCGTTCAAGATGTGAGCGATTTCTTTGACCTTGTCATTGCCCTGGACTGCTCCCATCCGGAGAGGCTCGGCAGGTTTCATGACCTCCCACATTTTGATCAGCACCCCTTGATAAATATCGACCATCACGTGACGAACGTCGACTTCGGCGACGTCAATCTGGTCGACCCCGTGGCGTCATCCACGGCCGAGGTCATTCTGGAGCTGCTGGATCAATTGGAGATCCGTCTCGATGCCCCGTTAGCAACTTCCTTGCTGGCAGGTATCGTCACCGACACGCGCGGGTTTCGGACGGATAACGTCACACCGCGGGTGATGAGAGCGGCCTTGCGGTTGATGGAGGCCGGTGCTTCGCTGCCCTACGTCAGCCGGCACGGTCTCGATCGCCGTCCGATGGCTGTTGTTCGCCTGTGGGGGGTGGCGCTCTCTCGGCTCCGATTTGAGGACGGCGTCGTCTGGTGTGGCATCCCTCTCTCGATGCGGCGCCGAGTCGGCTACCATGGCAGCGGTGACGCAGGGTTGGCGAGTTTTTTGCTGAGTGCGGAAGAGGCCGATGTCGCGCTGGTTTTCGCCGAGCAGGAGGATGGTCGAATCGACGTGGGGCTCCGTGCTGCTCCTGGCTTGGATGTGGCCCAGTTCGCACTCCGGTTTGGAGGAGGGGGACACGCTCTTGCCGCCGGGTTCAACACAGAGGGCCCCCTGGAACGGGCGGAGGAGCGAGTGCTGAACGCTCTGCGGGCTAGCCTGGCGTGTCAACGGTCGCGAGGTGCCCGTGAAGGGGACGCCGCGGCGGGGGAGCCCTAGGTCGCAGATGCCCCACGGAATCCTCAACCTCGACAAGCCCCTTGGACCGACCTCCCACGACATCGTGGAGCGGGTACGAGAGCTGACGGACGTGCGCCGCGTCGGACATGCCGGAACTCTAGATCCACTGGCGACGGGGGTGTTGCTCGTGTGCGTTGGACGGGCCGCAACCCGCATTGCCGAGTACCTGATGGGGCGGCCAAAGACCTATCGCACACGTGCTCGGCTGGGGGTCACCACAGATACCTTTGATGCGGAGGGAGCGATCGTTACCGAATCGGACGTCGACGTAGACCGCAATGAAGTGGAGGAAACGCTGGAGCAGTTTCGAGGCGTGATCGAGCAGACCCCGCCGATGTACTCCGCCGCAAAGCACAAAGGGAAGCCGCTGTATCGCTGGGCTCGTCGGGGCGTGGAGGTGGAGCGTGGTTTGCGCCGGGTAGAGATCTATCGTCTGGAGTTGGTTGCCTGGAGTTTCCCGACCCTCTCCCTGGAGATGACGTGCTCGGCCGGGACCTATGTGCGAGCGGTGGTTCACGACCTGGGTCAGGTGCTAGGCTGCGGCGCATACGTGACTGACTTGACCCGACTGGCGAGCGGCAGCTTTCGTCTAGAAGACGCTGTCACGCTCGAGCGCTTTACTCAGATAGCCAGCGAAGGGCGCTGGCCTGAATTGCTCCATTCCGTCGATGAAGCTCTGGCCGATCAGTTCCCTGCGCTGGCGCTCGACGCGGAGCGAGCATGGCGGCTGTGCTCCGGGCAAGCGATCGAGGCCGGGGAGAACGGCGCTGAGCATGGGGCGCTGTTCCGTGTGTACGGACCAGAGGGCCGCTTCCTCGCATTGGCGTCCTACGACGCTGACGAACACACCTGGTGCCCTCGGAAGGTCTTCGTCTCTCCGTACCGTCGGGCGCCCTCTCAGGGTCAGGGGTGATGCATGCGCGTCGTCCACCGGCTAAACGACGTTGATCCTGCGTTACCCTCTTTCCTCACCATCGGCGTCTTCGACGGGGTTCATCGTGGTCATCAACGGATCATCCGCGGTCTGGCAGAGGCAGCCCACGCGACTGGAAGCCGGGCAGTAGCCGTTACGTTCGACCCTCATCCCGCTGCTCTTCTGCGTGAGAGCGCTCCCCTTCTGCTGACCACGGTAGGGGAACGGATCGACCTGATGGCCGACCTGGGCCTCGACACGCTGGTGGTTTACCCCTTCACGCAGGAGGTCGTCCGCACCCCGGCTGCTGAGTTCATGGAGAATCTGGTGCGCCAGGTCCGATTGGCTGAGCTCTGGGTGGGGCCAGATTTCACGCTTGGTCACGAGGGCAAAGGGGACGTCGCGTTCCTGCGGCGTTTCGGATCCAAACGGGGCTTCGAGGTGCGTGTCATCGAGCCGGTCGAGTGGGGAGGAGGAATCGTGCACAGCAGTCGTGTGCGTGGCGCGCTGCGGCGGGGTGATGTTGAGGAGGCGACTGGCTGTCTGGGTCGCCCTTATCGCCTTTCCGGCGTCGTGGTGCGGGGCCGTGGAATTGGCGAAGATATGGGCGTGCCGACGGCCAACGTGGCACCGCCCCCCAGTCGCCTCGTTCCCGCTGGCGGGGTCTATGCGTCTTGGGCACACACCGAGCGATGGGGCACGTTTCCGGCAGCCACTAACATTGGCACGCGGCCCACGTTCACGGCCACGGCGCAGGGCCTGACCGTCGAAGCGCATCTGCTCGATTTCGATCGCGATCTGTACGATCAGGTGCTGGGGATCGATTTTGTGACCAGGCTCCGAGACGAGCGCGCCTACCCCACGTTGAACGCCCTGGTGGCACAGCTTCGGGATGATATCGCCCAAACGAGAGCTCTCTTGAGTGAAGAAGGCCGTAGGAAGACGTAAGCCCTGGGCCTGATGGCCAGTCAGCCGATGAGAGGCGCTCGGAATTGCCTGGGGAGACTCTCCAGTCTCCGGTCAGTGAGGTAAACCGGTCCTCAGAGGGGCCACTCCCGTCCAGCGTGGGTCACTCAAGCCCGCCGATCTCAAACGAATAGCCCAACAGCTCCAGCAGCGCAGATGACGCATCAGGCCTCTCGTATTCAAGCTCGATCACCTGCTCCTGCCCTGGCTCGATCGACCACGGGAAGGGTGGGGCTGCTCTGATCAGCTCACTGGGGCCGGAGCTGGATGAGAGCGTGACATCCACTGTCTCCACGGTGAGGGGCTCCGCCCCGCTGTGCCGCACCGTTCCCACGATGATGACCGCGTCGCCTTCGTCATCGAGGAAGGCATCGTCCACCGTCACCTCGGTGTCTGCCACCGAAGAGGAGCCCTGTGCTGCACCCTCATAGGGGATGCCTATCCTGGCCGCTGCCGCGGTCCCCGGCCCTGGAGAGAAGCTCCAGATGACGGTGCCGGCAGGCAAGGGGTCCGGCACAAGATAGCCGGCGGTCGCCTGCGCTGAGGCCCCAGGGTCCATCTCTCCGTTCAGAGGACCATACTCTCCAGCTTGAGTGGCCGAGGGGGACACGAGATACGTGTTGCCCAGATCGTCCTGTAACCTCATCCAGAACCCGCTGGTCGCCAGGCGCTCGTCCCCGACATTCTCGACTGAGAACTCGACCAGGTAGTACATAGTGCCTGACGGCAGGCCGTCCTTTCGTTCGGCGTGACCCCGATCGACCATCACCCGTGTGTCTCCTACCCGTACAGGCTGCCCCAGCCGGGCCGAGGGTACGGAGCGGGCGGCTTCTCTCGACTCTTCTTCTGTGACGTAGTCGGCCGTGGCGACGTGCCATACATCACCCCCGGCCACCAGCAGGGTCAGACGAGGTTGTCGCTGGTCGAGGACGTCTTCGTCGCCTGGTGAGACCTCTTGGCGTCCAGCAAAGCGAAAGGGTAGAACGGTCCCGTTTGCCAGTTCCAGCCTGATTCTGTCACCGGGCACCAAATCGGTAATCAACGCCTCGGTCTCTGGGGTTTGTTCTAGGCCAATGATGTAGTTGATCACGGTGCCGCAGAGCCACACTGCCACGTCCGAGCGGTCTGAGGGGTAGCTCCAGGTACCCCCGTCGGGGATCAGCGGCTCCACGCGGAATCGTGTATCTTTGATCGTCGTGGACACCGGGGCCGCCACACTGACCTCGAGATTGCCGCTGTTGATAACTGTCTCGCAACTCGGTGTTGCCAACGGGGAGGCCGCGGAGGTCGATGTCGGAGCCACTTCCTGTGTCGGGTTTGGTCCAGCAACACCTCCGCGCCCCGTTCTCCCCAGTGCGAACGCGATGATCGCACCGAGGGCGACGAGCAATATCGAGGCGCCAACGATCGAGAGAATCAGCTCTTGGCGGCTCTTTGGAGCGCCGGGCTTCGCGGTCGTCTGCGCGGCTGGAACACGCTCATCCATGGATCAGGGAGTTCCTCCGATACCTGGTCGAGGCGGTATGCGAATCTGCAGGCTGGCTTCGTCGCCTACGATCAGATGGCTTAACCCCAGGAAGGGAACGGTTAGGCGCACCGGCCCTTGCGCAGAGACACTGAACGCGAGACTGCCCTGGGCATCGGTGTAATCCTGAGCGAGCAACTCATTGGTTGCGACTTCGTAGGCTCTCGCCGAGATGCCCGCGATACCCTCGCCGGCGCCACGCTGGCCATCACCGTTGGCGTCGTAGTAGACGAGGAGACTGACAGGTAGGAAGCGGGAACGGGCTGTAGCGGCTGACGCGGGGGTGGTCAGCGGTCGGACCGACACCGCTGCTCCCTCTGCCGGGGGCGTGGCGATTGGTGAGCCAGGCTCTTTGGCGGTGGGGGTAGGCGCGGGCGCGCTCGGCGTGCGAGTCGGATCGTCTCGCGTCGCTCCCGGTCGAGGCGTGCTCGTCGCAATGAACGGGTCGACGCTCTTCTCGCACCGTAGTGTATAGCCGCTGTCGAATATGTCGCTCGGCGTGCGATCGCCGGTGCCGATCAGTAGATAAGCCCAGCCGGAATAATCGGCGAAGAAACTGAAGGCGCTGTTGAAGTCGCAGGGCTCAATGTCGTCGTTGCCTCCAATGGCAGCGTCCCAGGAGGGCCCAGTGAACACGATCATGTTCGGATCCACGCCAGGCCCCAGATCCGACGTGTGACATCTGTAATGGAGGCCTGTCTTCACCCAGAGCTTATAGAAGTCGTTGTCCGGGCCTTCCCCGAACGGCGGTACGAAGTTGAACGTCTGGTCGCGATCCAGCGCAATGACACACGCGTGCTCGAAGTCGGGGTTGGGCTCGCAATCATCAGCTCTGGCACGCTGAGGCGGGGGTGTGGGCGATGGGCCGGGCGTCGGGGCGGTTATCTCCTCCAGCGTCAGGTTGTAGCTGCCCGTGGAATCCACGTTATTCCGGACGACGATGAAGTAGTACCCGTCGTACGTTGCCTTCCAGCTGGCTTTCGATGCAAGGCCCCCGCCGCCGTCGTCGTCTATGGCAATCCTCACTTGGTCCCTGTCGTAAATCTCCAGAAGGGTGTCGACGCGGTCGAGCGCACTCGTTGAGGCCTGAAACCATCCGCCGCTCTTGGTATAGAACTGGAAGAAGTCTCTGTCGTCCACAGAATGAAAGGTCAACTCCAGGACCAGCGGTACTTGAATTGGCAGCTTTGGTGCCTCTCCAAAGGAGTCGTTGGGCTCATAGGCGTCCTCATCGGCAGCCGGGGGTCGTGTCGGCGTCGGCGCCGCGGTGAAGGATGTCTCGACGTCGTAGGTCCCGCCTTCACAATACGCGCTGATCTGGAACACCTGGAAGAAGTAGGGGCCTTGATTCTCCGCTCGGAGGACGACTTGAGCGCGGTTGTTGTCCACCGGGTTCTCGTCGCTCAAGACCGCGGTCAGACTGGAATCGTAGACGATAATGCCAAGGTTGTAGTTATCCGTTCTGTTGGGAAGCGCCTCCAACGTGTAGAGTGACCCGACCTGCGCGTTGTCGACTCGAAACCAATCTGTGTGTACAGGGATCTCATTGCCCGGGGTGCCATCGGCGACCAGCGCCAGATTGCTGTAGTCGGCCAACGTCGCTGCCCTGTTGGCGCACGTACTTAGATCTGCACCCAGAGGGCACGCGTTTTGGTTATTCAGGCTGTCAGTCGTTGTCGTCGTGAGAGTGCAGCTGACCTCGTCTGCCTGTTGGAGGGGAGAGAAACTCACCCGCAGGAGTTCGTCGAAGG
>CAYMHT010000014.1:6024-9981 GCA_964390305.1 uncultured Anaerolineales bacterium | reverse complement strand
ACTACGGGCTGTCGAATCCCAAACGGCGCAACTGCCGTTCGTCTTCTCGCCAGCCTTTGCGTACTTTGACCCATAAGTCAAGGTAGACCTTGCCGCCGATGAACCGCTCGACGGCCTGGCGTGCGTCTGAGCCGATTTGGCGGATCATACGTCCTCTGCGTCCGATGATGATTCCCTTCTGCGATTCTTTCTCGACGAAGACGTTTGCCGCGATGTACGTCACGCCCTGTTCCCGCTCCTTGAACTCCTCCACGACGACGGCTATGGAGTGTGGGACTTCGTGGTAGGTGCGGCGCAGCACTTGCTCGCGGATCAGCTCAGCCGCAATCTCTCGCTCAGTCTGATCGGTGATATACTCCCGCGGGTAGTATCGAGGCCCCTCTGGGAGCCGTGCTACGATTCTCCTGAGTAGCTCTCCCAGGTTCACGCCTTCCGTGGCGACGGTCATCATCCAGGCCTCGTGAAAAGGGACGAGCTCCAGGTAGGATTCTGCGTGGGCCTTCACCTTCTCCGGCGACAGGAGATCCATCTTGTTTAACACCAGGATGGTCGGTGCACTAGCGCTCTGTTCGAGGATGTCGACGATCATCTCATCCTCTTTTTTCGGCAGCACCGACACATCGACCATGAACAGCACCACGTCCGCATCCGGGATGACGTGCGTGGCGGTGTCAACCATAATCTGGCCGAGTCTGTGAAGGGGACGATGGATTCCCGGCGTGTCGACGAAGATGATCTGGAAGTCGTCCTCGGTAAGAATGCCAAGAATGCGGCTGCGCGTGGTCTGCGGCTTCGAAGAGACGATAGCCACCTTCTCGCCCACGTACTGGTTCATCAGCGTCGACTTACCCACATTGGGCCGGCCGATCACTGCGACGAACCCCGATTTATGCCCTTCGGCAACGGCGTAGGGATCAGAGAAATCGTAACCGGAAACATCGGACATTGGTCGTAACAACCTCAGAGGTAGGAAGGCCTGGGTGTCATCAGCGGGCGCGCGAGATAGAGCGCGTGGGTCGACAGCGGCTCCATTTCACGCGTTGGCTTCGCGGCCCCCGGGCACTAAGTAGATTCCTGGTAAGCTCACCAACGTTACCAGGCCTTTTACGATGACGTTCGACAGGAAGATCGACCACACCGTTCCGCTCGCGTATAGTCCGCCGAACGCGCCCCAACTGAAGATCAGGCTGTCGAGGGGCACGCTGAAGCTGTTGCTGACCAGCACTCGCGTCCACTGGAAGCGGCGCGTTACCCTGGTCACCCACAGATGGTAGACCTCTGTGTCGGCGAACTCGCTGAACACCTCGGCGACAATAGAAGCGATCACGATGCGCCAGACCGGGGTGAGCACGGCGGCGAACTCGCCCTGGAGCGGCCAATCTGGGGCAGGCGGTAGCCAGGCTGCGAAGCGAAAGAGCCCAGCCATCACAATGTTTATCACCCCAGCGGCCGCAATGACGGCCCGAGCGGCAGACCGTCCCAGCAGCTTGTGGACCAAATCCCGTAGCGTAAACGTGAAGGGGTAGATGAACGTCCCGGCGTCTATGCTGAAGCCGGCCACAGTTGCGATCTTGAGACTGAGTACGTCGGCCATCATCTGGGCGGCGACGTAGGCGGCGACCACCCAGACACCGGCGACGGACAGAGAGACAACGCGCTTAGAGTTCTCCATAAGCTCAGTCAGAGACGGCCATATCCACGACAGTAAACCACAGAGGCTCGCTCCGAGATCCGTAAGAAGCGAGCCTCATAGACCCTGCAGTTGCTCGGTGGTTGTATCGGTTGTTACGATTCTTGCTCTCGCTGGTGCGCCTCTATGATCTCCTCCGTCAGGTGAGACGGTACCTGTTCGTAGTGGTCGAACTCCATCGAGTAGAGACCCCGACCTTGCGTCAGGCTCCGTAAGTCCGTGGCATAGCGCTGCATCTCGGCGAACGGGGCGAGCGCATTGATGATGGTCTTTCCACCGCTCTGATCCATTCCTAGCACCTGCGCCCGTCTGGTGTTGAGGTCCCCAATGATGTCGCCGGTGTATTCCTCGGGCACGGTGACAGACACCTTGTATATGGGCTCAAGGAGCACGGGCCCGGCGCCTCTCACCGTCTTCTTGAAGACCTCACGCCCGGCTATCTGAAATGCGATGTCCTTCGAGTCGACCGGGTGCTCTTTCCCATCGTAGACGATTGCCTTGAGATCCACGACCGGGTAGCCGGCGATCACGCCCTGCTCGATCACTTGCTTGATCCCTTTCTCGATAGAGCTCTGGAATCCGGTCGAGATGGCCCCTCCGCTGACCTTCCATTCATACTCGAAGCCGGCGCCCCGGGGCAGGGGCTCCACCTGAAGATGGACCTCGGCGAACTGACCTGCTCCTCCAGTCTGCTTCTTGTGACGATATTGGTCGGCGTAGGTGCGGGTGACGGTCTCTCGATACGGTACCTTCGGCGTCGACGTCTCCACCTCCACGTCGAACCGGTTCGACATCCGCTGGATGGCAATGTCCACGTGAGCTCCACCCATGCCCTGAAGGAGCATCTGCTTCGTGCTTGGCTCTTGATGCCACTGCAACGTGGGGTCCTCTTCGCAGATTCGGCTCATGGTGGGGCCGAGCTTCGCCTGGTCGGCCTTGCTCTTCGGCGAGACAGCCACACTGTAGACGGGGGACGGGAAGACGGGCCCCGGTAACGTCACCGGATGTCCCTCGTCGCACAGGGTGTCCCCGGTCAATGTGTTGGCTAGCTTTGCTACAGCACCGATGTCTCCAGGCTGCAGATGCGCCACGCTGATCTGCTCCTTGCCGCGCATCACGTAAAGCTGACCGAGGCGCTCCTCCTCCCCAGCTCGGCTGTTGTACACGCGGGTGTCCGACCGCATGACGCCCCGGTAGACGCGGAAATAGGTCAGCTTGCCCACATAGGGATCGGCCGTCGTCTTGAAGACCAGCGCCGCCAACGGGCCATCCTCATCCGGTCTGACCTCCTCAGCCTCGGAGGGCCCTTCTGCCGTGACCGGTTCTCGGTCCGCAGGAGAGGGAGCATAGTTGACTACCGTATCGAGCAGCGCCTTCGTCCCGATGTTCTCCGTCGCTGCCGTGACCATCACCGGGACGGCGGCACCTTCCAGAATTGCACTCCGAAGCCCGCGCTGGATCTCCTCCTCGGTGAGGCTTTCCCCCTCCAGGTATTTCATGATCAGCTCATCATCCGCTTCGGCCGCAGCCTCGACCAGCTGAATCCGCGCATCCTCCGCTTGATCGGCCATAGCGGCGGGAATGTCTGCCGCCTCTCCTTCTGTGCCCGTCAGCGCCTGCATGTTCACCAGATCGACCACGCCGGTGCAGTTCTCTGCGGTTCCAATCGGCAGGTGGGTAAGGACGAAGTTTTCCCCGAAGCTCTCCTCGAGCTCCTCCATGACGTGGTCAAGGTCGACATTCTCTCGATTGATCTTGTTGACCACGACCACACGCGGGAGGTTCTGCTCGTCGGCGAATTTCCACACCAGCTCGGTTCCCACCTCGACGCCGGACACGGCATCTACCACGACCAGTGCTCCATCCGCTACCCGCACGGCGCTTTTGACCTCACCGACGAAGTCTGTGTAGCCAGGGGTGTCTAGCACGTTGATCTTATGCCCTTCCCATTCAACGGGAACCAGGGTCAGGTTGAGCGAGATGTTGCGGCGTCTTTCCTCTTCGTCATAGTCGGAAACGGTAGTGCCGTCCTCCACGCTTCCCATACGGTTGATCGCACCACTGGAATACAGCATCGCCTCTGCAAGAGAGGTCTTGCCAGAACTACCGTGCCCCAGCAAGACCACGTTCCGTAACTGCTCAGTATGATAGTCCTTCATTGAGACGGTGACTCCCTTAAGTCTAGTTTCTGTACACGACGTGCAGCGTTGAAACCGCTCTCGCGATAAGCCGAGGTTGTGTTCGACGCTCTGCGTTTTCCGCTCTGC
>CAYMHT010000014.1:0-5924 GCA_964390305.1 uncultured Anaerolineales bacterium | reverse complement strand
AGTGCTGATGCCTTATTCTAAACGACAACGGCGTGCCTGTCAATTGCCCTGCTTGGCAAACGATAGTACACTATACCTCAGCTGGTAGTTCGCACCAGACGGAAGAGAGGAGTACACAGTGGCCGACTTTCCCATGGAACCCTTCAAGATCAAAGTCGTGGAATCAATTCGCAGGACGACGCCCGACGAGCGGAAGGAGATTCTGACCAAAGCGGGCTACAATCTCTTTGCCGTGCACGCCGAGGATATCTACATCGACCTCTTGACCGATTCTGGCACGGCAGCAATGTCCGACAATCAGTGGGCGGGTATTGCGATGGGAGACGAGAGCTACGCGGGCTGTCGGAACTTCTTCAACCTGGAGGAGGCGGTCACGTCAATCACCAACTTCCGCTATGTTCTGCCCACCCATCAGGGTCGAGCGGCCGAAAACATCCTCTTCTCCTGCACTGTCGACCCAGGCCATCGAGTACCGAGTAACATGCACTTCGACACCACCCAGGCTAACATTATCGCCCAGGGCGGTGAACCGGTCGATCTCGTGGGCGACGAAGGACTCGATCCTACAAAGCACGCGCCATTCAAAGGGAATATAGATCTTGAACGACTGGAGGCCTTCATTGAGGAGACCGGTCCCGAGAACATCCCACTGGGAATGCTGACGGTGACGAACAACTCTGGTGGGGGTCAGCCGGTGTCGATGGCGAACATCCGCGGCACGGCCAACATGCTCCATCGCCACGACATCCCGTTTTTCCTGGATGCCTGTCGCTACGCCGAGAACGCTTACTTCATCAAGCTGCGCGATCCCGAGTACGCCGATAGCCCAGTCCTTGAGATCGCTCGTGAGATGTTCTCCTATGCGGATGGCTGCACCATGTCGGCCAAGAAGGATGCCCTGGTCAACATCGGCGGGTTCCTGGCCATGAATGATCGGTCACTGTTTGAGCAGGCCCGGCAGGAGCTGATCATCCGCGAGGGTTTCCCCACCTACGGTGGCCTGGCCGGCCGCGATCTGGAGGCCATTGCCCGTGGCCTGTGGGAGGGCCTTGATGAGGACTACCTCTCCTACCGTATCGGACACACCAAGTATCTGGCCGATCGTCTCTTGGAGGAGCGCATCCCCATTCTGGAGCCTCCCGGCGGACACGCCGTCTACCTCGACGCCAAACGATTCTTACCCCACATTCCGCAGCCGGAGCTGCCCGGCCAGGCCGTCGTCTGCGCGCTCTACCTGGAGGGCGGGGTTCGGGGCGTCGAGATCGGGAGTGTCATGTTCGCCCGCGAGGATCCGCAGACGGGGGAGACGATCTATCCGGAGTTGGAGTTGGTCCGCCTCGCGATTCCACGGCGGGTCTATACGCAGGCTCACCTCGACTACGTCGTCGGTACGTGCAAACACCTGTATCAGAACCGGGAGGAGATAGGCGGCCTGCGCTACACGCATGCGCCACAGCTCCTCCGCCATTTCACGGCGCGGTTTGAACCCGTGTCGTGAGCTGGGGGTCTGGTACCGTCGAGCAGGTGAGACCCGAGAGGAATCAGGGCTCTGACTAGCTCGCTCCGCCCCCGCGGGATAGGAAGATCAGCGCAAGAATCACGATCACGCTGATGCTGACCAGGGCCACCAGCTTCTGCCACGGTGCTGCGATCAGCGCGAGTAGCCCGAACACCGAGCAGAACGCCCAGTACAGAAAGACGATCGCTCGCGTTGAAAGCCCCAGATCGCGTAGGCGGTAGTGAAGATGCCCGCGATCGCCCAGGGCCGGCGACCGTTTATGCCGCACGCGGTCGAAAATCTGCCAGGCTACGTCGACGATTGGCAGGCCCATAACCATGAGCACGGTCGCAGTGCGTCCCCCGGCGATGAGCCCCAGGCCGGCGAGCGCGTAGCCCAAGAAGAAGGCTCCTGCGCTGCCGAGGAAGATCTGTGCTGGCGCGATGTTGAAAGGGAGGAACCCCACCAGCGCTCCCATGAGCGCTAACGGCAGCAGCGCGGCACTGGCCTGCGGCTCCGCAGCGCGATAACGCATGTGGACCGCCAGCACCAGACACAGGATCGCCCCGACCCCGGCGGCCAGCCCGTCGAGCCCGTCTAACCAATTGACCGTGTTGATCATACCCATCACCCACAGGGCCGTCAGTGGGACGTAGAGCAGGGGACCCCACGGGTAATCGTTCAGCCTGACCATGCCAAAGAAAGGGATGGTGAACCGCTCAAGCCAGAGGAGCGTCCCGAGCGCTACCAGCGATACGACGAGTTGGAACGCGAGCTGAGGCCACGGGGAGAGATCCAAACGGTCGTCCAGCAGGCCGAAGACAAAGGCCATCGCTCCGCCGATCAGAAGCCCTTTAAGACGGAGGATATCGTCCGAACCGTAGCCCGCCGTTAGGATTCCCCGCCAGGCGGCCACGCCGACGGCCGCAGTGAACGCTGTAAACACTGCTATACCGCCAAGACGTGGCACGGTCCCCCTGTGACGTCGGCGTCCGCCCGGGTAGTCCACGACCTCCAGTCGCCTGCCGAGGCGGCCGACGAGAGGGGTCATCACTGCGGCCAAGCCAAGCGAGATACCGAAGATGAGCGCGTACTGGTACAGATACATCGGAAGGTGAGCTGACGGACCTATGCCGGGCTGCCGGGGTTGCGGTACCTACGCCGTGCCAAACAGCCGGTCACCGGCGTCCCCCAGACCCGGCACGATCAACCCCTCATCGTTCAGCTCTTCATCCACGCCGGC
Source organism: uncultured Anaerolineales bacterium (assembly GCA_964390305.1). Taxonomy (GTDB): domain Bacteria; phylum Chloroflexota; class Anaerolineae; order B4-G1; family B4-G1; genus SKLM01. The sequence goes on along the minus strand of CAYMHT010000014.1, from coordinate 3,183 downwards.
GAGGAAAAGAGGAACGTCGGGGTGAGTGTCTGATAGGTGCTGTATACCCGCGGTTGAGGCGATGACGCCCACAAACTTAATCCGTCTGGCGCCCCAATCTTTCAGAATATCCACGGCAGCTGCTGCTGATCCCCCGGTGGCGAGCATAGGATCCAGGACGAGGCAAACATCTACGGTCGGACTGATGGGGAGGCGGGCGTAATACTCAACGGGCTCCAGCGTCTGCTCATCTCGACGCAACCCGATGTGCCACACTTCGGCGTTCGGCATCAGATTCCACATGCCCTCGACCATACCCAGCCCCGCGCGCAGAATGGGAACGAGACCAACGTGCTCCGTCAGCCGACGCTCACTGGACTGGCCCAGGGGTGTGGTGACCGACACATCCTCTGTCGCCAGGTCTGCTGTGGCCTCATAGGCCAGCAAGACCGAGATCTCGCGCAGCAGCTCACGGAACTTCTTGGGATTGGTCCGCTGGTCGCGAAGAACACCCATCTTGTGCTTCACCAGTGGGTGGGGTGAGACATGGACTCGGGGCGTCATCGTTCACCTCCTGCATAGTCAGCCCCTCAATTCTACTCGTTAACGGTGGGCTTGTCAAAGCGTGGCTTTCCATCTCGACCATTCCAAGTATAATAGCTCCAGAATGGATGAGCGAATAATCTCCCCAGAGCCTGAAGCAGAGGAGGTCATACTCGACCAGGCTCTGCGGCCCCAGCGGCTCTGCGATCTCATCGGGCAGGAGCACGTCTGCGCCAACCTGTCGATCCTCATCGAGGCAGCCCAGAAGCGCGATGAGGCGATCGATCACGTGTTGCTCTATGGCCCCCCTGGCCTGGGGAAGACGACGCTGGCTCACATCATTGCCAATGAGATGGACGTGCCGATTCGCGTGACGTCGGGACCGGCCATCGAGCGGACTGGCGACCTCGCAGCCATACTCAGTAACCTTCGGCACAAGGAGATTTTCTTCATTGACGAGGTACATCGCCTTGGGCGCGCCGTCGAGGAGATCCTCTATCCGGCGATGGAAGACTTCGCTCTCGATTTCGTGATCGGCAAAGGCCCCAGCGCACGCTCAATTCGGCTGAATCTTCCCCGCTTCACCGTCGTCGGAGCCACCACGCGCCTGGCGCTCCTGACCGCCCCTCTGAGGTCCCGCTTCGGTGCCACCTTTCGCGTAGATTTCTACGATCACGACGCATTGACGACCATCGTGCGGCGTGCCGCGGGCGTCCTGGAAGTGAAGATTGACGAAAGCGGCGCGGCCGAGATCGCAAGGCGTGGCCGCGGGACGCCCCGCGTGGCCCTGCGGCTGCTGAAGCGCGTGCGAGATTTCGCCCAGGTGCGAGCGAACGGGCAGGTCAACGCCGGGGTGGCCCGCGAGGCCCTGGAGATGCTCAACGTCGATCGACAGGGGTTGGATGACGTCGACCGGCGCGTGTTGTCGACGATTATCCACAAGTTCGAAGGGGGGCCGGTCGGCCTCGACACCATCGCGGCCGCCGTGAGCGAGGAGCCCGATACGATTATGGACGTCATCGAACCCTACTTGCTCCGTCTGGGGTTCCTGGACCGTACGCCCCGAGGGCGGGTGGCCACCGTGCGGGCGTACAGGCACCTGGATTTGCCCTACGAGCCGTCGGACCAACCTTCTCTGTTCTGATGCTGGGCTCGGCGCCTGTCGAAACTCGGCAGGCGGGAGGAGCCGACTCCTGTTCCCTCCGATGGGCGGGCACTTGAATCCCCTCTCCCTTCCAGGGAGAGGGTTAGGGTGAGGGTAATCCTTCATGGAGACAAACGACCGCTCCAACTACCAAGTCCCATATGGCCGCTCGACGCTGACCTTCGACCTTCCTGCCGGTATGAGAGGGACGGTCGTGACCTCCAAGCGGGCACAGCCCGTCGATGATCTGGAGGCGGCTGTCCAGGAGGCCCTCGCCCGTCCCATCGACTCGCCGCCGGCGCGGGAGCTGGCGCGCTCCGCAGACCAGGTGTGTGTCGTGTTCACGGACATCACCCGCGCCAGTCCCGACCATCTGTTGGTACCGGCTCTGCTGCGGGAGCTCGAAGCCGCCAGCGTGCGGGATCGAGACGTCACGCTGCTGTGCGGCATTGGCATGCATCGGCCCTCCACGTCCGACGAAAAGGTCACCAAGCTGGGCCGGGACGTGGTCGAGCGCTATCGGGTGATCGACAATGAGCCGCGAAACGATGAGGCCCTGGTCGATCTCGGCACCACGCAAGGAGGGGTGCCTGTCTCCGTCCATCGAGAGGCCGCCGATGCCGACCTGTTGATTGCCACTGGTCTGGTGGAGCCGCATCAGTATGCTGGCTACTCCGGCGGCCGGAAGACGGTGGCCGTCGGCGCCGCCGGAGAGGACCTGATCGCGTATACCCATGGGCCTGCCCTCGTGGACCATCCCGCTACCCGGCTGGGACGTATCGAGGGGAACCCTTTCCACGAGGCGATCACGGAGGCGGCCGACCGGGCGGGCCTTGACTTCATCCTCAACGTGGTTCTGGACGATGAAGAGCGGGTTGTGTGCGTCAAGGCAGGGGAGCCGGTGGAGACGCATCGCCAGCTGGTCGATTTCGCCCGTGCCATCTACGAGGTACCGATTCCTCGGCGATACGACGTCGTCATCGGCGGCGCCGGGTATCCCAAAGACGCCAACCTCTATCAGGCCAGTCGGGCGGCCTCCTACCTCTGTTTCGCACCGACCCCGGTTGTGAGGCCTGGGGGCTACATCATCGTTCCCGCCCGCTGTCAGGAGGGGGCGGGTGAGGGGGTAGGCGAGCAGCGGTTCTTCGAGGCGATGCGAGATGCTCCCGATGTCCAGGCGATTCTCCGCGATGCTCGTGAGCACGGCTATCCGCCGGGTCAGCAGCGCGCCTTCGTCATGGCCAAGGTGTTGGAGCAGGCAAGCGTGATCATTGTGGGCAGCGAGTGCCCCGAGGTGGTGGCCGCCTGCAAGATGAAACCGGCGGAGACCATGGAGCAGGCGCTAGCATGGGCCGCAGAGGATCTCGGACACGATCTCGAGGTGCTCATCGTGCCTCACGCCTTGCTCACGCTGCCCGTGGTGAGTTCGGAGGAGCCAACGTGATGCGACAGGATTTCCTCACCCGTCTGCGGTCCGGCGATGTCATCGTTGCCGATGGTGCCATGGGTACGATGCT
>CAYMHT010000013.1:3748-39005 GCA_964390305.1 uncultured Anaerolineales bacterium | reverse complement strand
GGTGTTCAACTCGGCGGAGACCGGCTACGAGAAGCCGCACCCGCGCGCGTTTCAGTTGGTCCTGGACGCGTTCCCCGATGCTACGTCGGTGTGGATGGTCGGCGACAGCGCGCGGGCCGACGTGGCGGGAGCCGAGGCCGTCGGAATCCCGGCCATCCTGGTACATGGAAAGGATAGACGTGCCGGGCACGTGTGCAACCGGCTCTCCGACGTAGAGGCGGTCGTAGGTCGTGGCCCTCGTCGGACAGATGACGCCAGTTCCTTGCAGTGCAGATCTCGAAGGAGGCGCGGGGCGCAGCGCGCGAGGGGAGGAACTGCGGAAGACGGCTCAGTTCCTGAGCCTGGCGGGTAGGCAAACCCGCCCCACGGCCCACTCTGTGGGCCAGACTAGGCCAAGGGGGAGAGACGCGCCCGGCGGAGGGCGCATGTGTTTGTGCGCGGCCGCCGCGTGGGCTATAATCGGATGTACGGGTAGGTTATGATGTGCTGGATTTGAAGGAGATGGCAAGGATTTGGGTGTACTGAGGCGGCTCTTGAAGTACGTGCGCCCCTACTGGAAGGTGCTGGTGGGGGTTAGCCTGTTGCTGCTGTTGCGGACGGGCCTCAATCTGCTCCCTCCCCTGGTACAGAGACAGGTGGTGGATCAGGTGATCGGGAAAGGCGACCTCTCCAGGCTTCCGCTGATGATCGGTGGTCTGATCGGGATTCACGCGGTGATGCAGGCGGTGAACTTCGGCGATATGTACGTGCGGCACGCGGTAGGAGAGCGCTTCATCTTCGACCTGCGCGTGCGCATCTACGATCATCTCCAGCGCCTCTCGCTCTCCTTCTACGAGTCGACGTCGACGGGGGAGCTGATGTCGAGGGTGACGAACGACGTCAACGCGCTGGAGCAGTTCGTGACCCACGGCATCGCACTGACGGCGGTCGATCTGCTGCGACTGGTGGGAGCTTCGGCGGTCCTCCTGGCGCTGAACCGGAAGCTGGCCCTGATCACGTTGGTTCCGCTGCCGTTTGTCGCGCTGGGGCTATGGGTATTCAATCATCGCGCCCGTCCCATCTACCGCCGGGTGCGGGACCGGCTGGGGGATATCAACGCCAGTCTGCAGGACAAACTCGCCGGGATCCGGGTCGTTCAGGCCTTCGAGCAGGAGGAAGAGGAGCTGAGGCAGTTCCGCGACGTCAGCAGAGGGTATCTTCAGGAGCGCATCCTCGCGATTCGGACGTGGTCAGCTTTCTTCCCGGCCCTGCACTTCGTGTCGGCACTGGGAGGCGTACTGGTGCTCGGCTTCGGCGCTCGCATGGTGGTCAACGAACAGCTCACCCTGGGTACGCTGGTGGCCTTCCTCTCTTATGTCGTGTCTTTCTACGAGCCCGTACGCCGGCTGACGGAGGTGGACAACACGTTCCAGCAGGCGATTGCCGCCGGGGAACGGATCTTCGAGCTGCTGGACACGGAGTCGGAGATCCAGAACGTCCCCGACGCGATGCCGCTGGACGAGGTTGAAGGGCACGTCGCCTTCGACCACCTTCATTTCCGCTATGGGGACGGCGACAAGGTGCTTGAGGACGTCACGTTCGAGATCGCACCCGGTCGGATGGTGGCCTTGGTCGGCCCCAGCGGTGCGGGGAAGACGAGCATCGCTAACCTGCTGTGCCGGTTCTACGACCCCGACAGCGGTCGCGTCCGAGTGGACGGTCACGACATCCGGCAGGTCGACGTGCACTCGCTGCGACAGCACATCGCGGTGGTGCCGCAGGACACGTTCCTGTTCAACACCAGCGTCTGCGAGAACCTCCGCTATGGCAAGCCGGATGCCAGCGACGCAGAGATGGTCGATGCAGCGAAGGCTGCCTACGCGCACGAGTTCATCCGGGAGCTCCCGGACGGATACGACACAGAGATTGGCGAGCGAGGCGTGAAACTAAGCGGCGGGCAGAAACAGAGACTGGCGCTGGCACGCGCCATCCTGGCCGATCCACGCATCCTTATCCTCGATGAGGCCACCTCGTCGGTCGACGCTGAAGCCGAGTACCTGATTCAGCGAGCCCTGAAGCAGGTGCTGACGGGGCGTACCGCGCTGGTGATCGCCCACCGGTTGAGCACGATTCGAGACGCGGACAAGATCATCGCGCTCGAGGAGGGGCATATCCGCGAGGTCGGGAGCCACACGGACCTGCTGGAACGGGATGGATTGTACAGTCAGCTCTACCAGCGGCAGCTGGAGCTGACAGCTGAGGGACAAGGGTGAGCCTCGGCGGCGCGTTGCGGCGGTTGGACGGAGTCGACGAGAGCACGGCAGCTGCTGGGCCGGTTCCGTGACGAGGCCAACCCGACGCATGGTAACGGTACAACCTGGGAGAGAGGCCCACCATGGAGAGACAGTTTGATCGCTTGCTGACGGGCGGCATCATCGTCACCGGCGATGGAATGCGACGGGCCGATGTCGGAATGCGGGGCGAGACCATCGCTGCTGTGGGACCCGACCTCCCTCAAGAGGTCGCTGACGAAGTGATACACGTGGACGGCCGGTACGTTTTCCCCGGGGTTATCGACGTTCACGTCCACCCTGTGTACCTGGACAGTGTGGAGGACTGCTCCCGGGTCGCCGCTCACGGGGGCACGACAACGGTCTTGTTCTACGCCTACGCCCGCCCTGGGGACAGCCTCCTGCAGAAGGTGGAGGAGATGCTTGAGGACGGGGTGGCAAACTCGCGGCTCGACTTCGGGCTCCACGCCGGGATGTTCGACGCGCCCAGGCAACTGGCGGAGGTGCCTCAGGTGTTCAAGCTGGGCGTGCATGGGTTCAAGTTCTTCATGCCCTACATCAAGGAGGGCTGGACGACCGACGACTACCACCTGATGCAGGCGATGGATATGCTGGCCGAGCTAGGGGGAATGGCCATGGTACATGCCGAGAACGGCGGAGCGGTCGATTACCTGGAGGACAAGTACCTGACCGGCCCTCACGCCTCCGCCGAGCGGTTTGTAGCCACCCACCCGGCCGCAATGGAGGAGGAGGCAATCTTCCGCGCGATCCGCATGGCGGAGGTGACGCGTTGTCCGCTTTACATCCCGCACAATACGACAGCCCGCGCGATTCCGCACATCCGCAAGGCCCAGGCGGAGGGTCTGCCGATCGTGGCCGAAACCTGCCCTCAGTACCTGACGCTGACTGACGAGATCATTCAAGAGCGAGGAGCGCTAGCCAAGATCGGCCCGCCCATTCGTAGCGCCAAGGACCAGGCAGCACTCTGGCACGCGCTGGCCGAGGGAACCATCGAGGTGGTGGGCACGGACCACGCACCAAAGAAGAAGGATGTGGACGGCGATTTCATGGAGCAACCCTTCGGTTCGCCCCAGATCGAGACCTTGCTCCCGCTGGTCTACGACGGTGGAGTCAACACAGGCCGCATCAGCCCCGTGCGCGTCGCGCGGGCACTGTGCGAGAACCCGGCCCGCGTCTTCGGGCTTTACCCCCAGAAAGGGACCATCGCCGTCGGCTCTCACGCCGATCTGGTGGTGTTCGATCCCAGCCGGGAGTTCACGATCCGTGCCGAGAACCAGCACAGCAACGCAGGGTACACCCTCTATGAGGGAAGAACGGTGCTTGGCTGGCCCGAGATGTCCTTTCAGCGCGGGCGCCGCATCCTGTGGCAGGGAGAGGTTGTGGCGGAGCACGGTAGAGGTCAGTTCTTACCCACTTCGGTCAGTTAGGAGACCATGGTTCGACAGAAAGGTTGAACTGACTCCCCGTGAGCAGGGGATCCGCCGAAAGGGGCAAGGCAGACGGAGACCGTGACTGCCCGGCCCGCACAGTGACTCTGAGCGCGGTGGAACGCGAGGGAGGCTGCGTATGTCAGAGAGTGGCGGTTGCAGGACAGGGTCGGGCTGTGGTATACTTGCTCACAGTCATTAAGCGAGGGCAATCGATAAAACCAGTTCAGGGGGTGATGGATGGGGGACATAATCGACGTGATGATCGTAGATGACCACCCGGTTTTCCGCCAAGGGCTGAAGAACGTATTGGCGGCGCAGGAAGACCTGCGCATCGTCGACGAAGCAGCCGATGGCGAGACAGCGATCAGGAAGGCGGAAGAGCAGCGCCCTGACGTCGTCATCATGGACATCAATCTCCCCGAGCTTAATGGGTTGCAGGCCACGCGCAAACTCAAGGAGCGCTGTCCGGAAATCAACGTGATCATGCTGACCGCCTATGACGACGAAGAGCAGATCTACCACGCTATCCGGTCGGGTGCATCGGCCTACCATGCGAAAGACGTCAGGCCCGAGCGTTTGATCGGCGTCATTCGACAGGTGACACAGGGCTATTACGTCGTCGACGACACCCTCTTGGACGAGGAAGGTATCGGCGACTGGCTGCTGAAAGAGTTCAAACGGTTCGGCGGAGAGGTCTTCGCGGAGCAGGATGAGTTTCTCTCCCCCTTGACCCCGCGCGAGATGGAGATTCTGGAGCTGGTCGTGCAAGGTATGAGCAATCGGAGCATCGCGTACCGTCTTGGTATCAGTCACCAGACGGTCAAGAACCACATGACCGCCATTCTGAGGAAACTGGGAGTAGCGGGGCGGACGGAGGCGGCTGTCCGCGCCCTTCGACGTGGATGGGTGCCTCTGCGCACGAGGCAGAGCGGGCCGAACGGCCCCCAGGTGCAAGGCGAGGTGTGATGGCTACGGCAACCGATAGTGCCAGCAGTCCTTTCGAGGCATTCGTCGAGGCATGCAGCGAGGAGTATGAGAAGACGCAACGCGGGCTCAAGGAGATCGACCTGCTCATCGAGCAGACAGCCGACGAGGTCGAACGCCTGGCAAGGCGAAACACCCAGGCCACCAATCAGCTGAGACACGTGGAGGCCTCGATCGACACCGTGCCCCGGGGCGACATACAGGAAGCGTACACGACAGTCCTCGAGACGCAGCAACGTCTCTTCACGATGCAGGGGCAGCTGGAGAAGCTCCAGAGCGATCAGAGGAATACGACTCGGACCCTCGATATTCTCCGCGGTATCCTTGAGCATGCCGACCATTCCACGAGTCACGGGCGTGAGGATTTGGAAGAGGAGGACTCTGCACAGGGCTCGGTCGTGCGCATCATCGAGGCGCAGGAGCGAGAGCGACGACGACTCAGCAGGCAGATGCACGATGGGCCTGCTCAGTCTCTGACTAATCTCATCCTTCAGGCCGAGATTTGCGAGCGACTGCTGGACGCGGACCCGGAGCAGGCGCGGGCCGAGCTGAGCAACCTCAAGAATTCGGTGGCGGCAACCTTCCAAAAGGTGAAGGGTTTCATTCTTAACCTGCGTCCCATGATGCTCGACGACCTGGGTCTGATTCCCACGTTGCGACGGTATCTGGAGAGCTTCTCGGAGAACAGCCACTTGCAGACCGATCTGACCGTGATGGGGAAGGAACGGCGGTTGGCCGCTCACAAGGAAGTGACCACCTTCCGCGTCATCCAGGAGCTGCTCAACACGGCCAAGGAATACGGTCGCGCGAGCCGTGCCCGCATCTTACTGGATCTGGAGGGAGATCGCCTCCACGTCAGCTTTGAGGATGATGGAGACGGCCTGGAGATCAGCGACGCGTTGACGTCGGAGGAGGCCGAGAGGCTAGGCCTCACAACGATGCGTGAACGAATTGAGATGCTGGGGGGCGAGATTCACTTCGACAGCGACGCGGAGGGAGGAATGAAGGTCAACTTCCACCTCCCGGTCTCCTGAGGAGATCAGTACCCCCGGGCAATCGCATTTGACCGGGCTTCCGCCATTCAGGGGGGCATCCATCTCGAGAGCCGGGTACAGGCAATCAAGACACGTTCAGAGGAAGACTGTCTGGTAGACCGGTGAGGCCCGAGCGCTCTTTCCACACGCAGCTGTCCTGGATTAGTACCAAAGACCTATTGAGTGTCACTTCATAATGACATATAATAAGCGCAACCTGGGTGAAGGTCACCCCGGAAATCCAGTCCAAAGGAGGTGAGACGTATGTTGTTCTTACCACGCGAGGAAGGGCAGGGCTTGGTCGAGTATGCGTTAATTCTTGTGCTAGTGGCCATTGTGGTGATTGTGATTCTGGCCATCCTAGGCCCCGCCATCGGCAACGTGTTCAGCAACGTGGTCAACGCGATCTGATCAATAGCACGTTGGCGACAGTATCCGAGCAAAGCCCCGCATTGTCGGGGCTTTGTTCATGTCGGGGACACGTCGGTTCTTCTTGCGATACCAGAAGTTAGTACGAACTTCCTATTGTATGCCGATACCGCGTACCCTATAATGGAGCCACCGCGGTGTGGTAGTCACACCGGTGCACCCGACCTGGGAGGTGAAACGCACATGTTGTTCCACCCTCGTGAGGAGGGGCAGGGCCTGGTCGAGTACGCGTTGATTCTCGTCCTGGTGGCTCTTGTCGTAATCGTTATCTTGGCCATCATGGGCCCCGCCATCGGGAATCTCTTTAGCAATGTGGTCAACCAGATTTAGAGAGCATCGTTGGTGACCGAAGTGCCGAGGGAAGCCCCCAAGCTCGGGGCTTTGTTGTTGGGGGTTCGAGGACGACGACCCAGATCCGGTGACAGGAGCCAACTCCGAGCCCATCTCAGCGCCGAGACGGACCGGGACAAGTCGCCCGAAGTGTAACGGGTCTGTAACACAGCAGCTGGCACCTGTAGGTATAATATGCAAGCAGGACCACCCGCGTAGCGCCGTTTCCAGGAGCCTAGCCATGGAGAAGAAGAGAGGTCAGGGGTTAGTCGAGTTCGCGTTGATCCTGCCGCTTTTCCTGCTGTTAATGACGGGCATCGTCGAGTTCAGTTACGCCTTCATCGTCTACACTGGCATGTTCAACGCTGCCCGCGAGGGGACGCGCTATGGCATGGTCAACGCGCTGGACTGGGCCAACATCAAGAGGGCCGCTGAACAGAAGCTGCTGCTGGTCGACCCCAGCGGAGTGGACGTGAATGTGGCATACGACCGGGGGCCAGACAGCGATCCGGGCGACGTCTTCACGGACACGAGCAGAGTGCAGATCGGTGACCGGGTCCGAGTTGAGGTCAAGTATGACCTCCCCGCACTCACGCCGCTGGTGCAGGCCTTCGCCTCCACATTCCACATCGAGTCTCGGGCCGCGCGCACGATCGTCTCGCGCGGCAGGCTTGCGGCTCTACGCGAGGGAACCGGCCCCGGGGCTCCGGACACCGACCGAGACGGGATATACGACACGCTGGACAACTGCCCCGACGTCCCCAATCCGGACCAGGCAGACACGGATGGCGACGGGATCGGAGATGCGTGCGATCCCAGTTCAGCGCTCATCGAGATCAGCGCCAGCGTCGATCCGGAGATCGCTTACGCGGGCGACGCCGTCGATTTTATCTACACGATCACAAACATCGGCGACCTTGACCTGAGCGGCGTGACCGTCACGGATAGCCTCGGCAACACGATCAACATCGGGACGTTGGCCGCTGGCGCAACCACCACCAGCGTCGTCACAGAACAGGTCGACGTGACGACGACCAGCGACGTGGTGGTGTCGGGCGAGAACATTGGAGGAACGGCGACGGCCAGCGACAGCGTCGAGGTGACTGTCATCGGCCCGGCGCTCGATTTGAGCGTGGGAGTCTATCCCCAGATTGTCGGCAAGGGCGACTGGGCGACGTTCTCGTATACGGTCGAGAACACCGGAGATGCCACGTTGACCGACGTGAAGGTGACGGATAGTCTGGGCACTTCGGTATCCTCGGTCACCCTGGCCCCTGGCGAGACGGCTTCCTGGGATGTGTCCTACCAAGTCTACGAGACGACGGTCAACGACGTCACAGCCTCGGGGACCGACCCTGCCGGTGGAACGGTGAGCGACAGCGCAAGTGCTACGGTCGAGGTCGAACTCCTGCCCATTCTCATCCACGAGCCTCTCAAGGAGGGTCAGACCGTAGTCACCGGCACGGCCGAGCCGGGCGAGATCGTTCAGATTCGGGATCTGTACAGCGACGATTTCCCGACCACGAGCGTGACGGTCGCCGAAGACGGGCTTTTCGAGTTCGCGGGCTTGCCGGCGCTGGTGGGTGGTCACGTCATCGTGGTGGAAGGGTACGATGAGTACGACTCGGCCACGGTCGAGCACCTGGAGCCGATCGCTATCGCGACTCCCTGCCACGAGGATACCTTCGTCACAGGTCAGGCGGCGCCCGAGGAGCTTGTCACGCTGGTCATCACGGACACGAGCTACCAGGCCGAGACGACCGTCGCTACCGATGGCACCTTCATGTTCGCCCTCCCCAGCGACCAACCTGTCCAGATCGGACAGATCGTGGGGGTCAGTGGATATGGAAAGAGCGACTCGGCGACGGTCAGTGGTTGTGGGCGAATCGACGCATCTATCACTATCTCCCCAACGTGCGGCCCCACCGGGCTTGTGGTCGTCACGGTCAGCGGGTACGAATGGCCCTCCGAAGCCGGGGATCTGAAGCAGATCGGTATCTATTGGGATACATACGAGACGCGAGTTGGAACCGTCAGTCCAACGACGGCTGAGTTCGTCACGGAGATTGAGGTAGACGTCACCTCGGACTCTCATACTGTTCTGGCACGGACTGAGGACGCGAATGGCGAGCCCACGGGTGACGTGAGTGACAGCGCGGTGTTCGTCTCCCCCTGCCCTGCGCCCAACCTGGTGGTGACCGACCTGCAACTGCTGACCACGGAGCCCATCTCCACGTATCAGCCCCTTGATTTCAGTGTCACGGTAGCGAACGTCGGCACGCTGCCCATAGACAATCTGTTCTGGATCGACCTGTACGACACCGAACCGACGACCGGCACGGCTGGCCTGGGGTGGGGTGCGGTGAGCAGCCTGGGCGTCGACTCGAGCGCCACCATCACGATCAGCATCGAGAGTGGTTTTGAGACAACGGGGACCCACGAGATCTGGGCACTGGCGGATTCCCAGGGCGACGTGACCGAGCTCGACGAGACGGACAACGCGAGTGGCCCGGTGTCGGTCAGCGTCTCGCTGGAGGGGACGGAGCCCCTCACACATACCTCAACCGCGACAGGCACGATCCAGGGTGAGACCTGGATCTCCCTGGCCGGAGATCTGGTCGCGCACCCGCGCACCACGGTGGAGTGCCGGGACATAGATGAAAATCTGATCGCGTCGACGACGTCCGATGAGGACGCCGCATACGCCCTGTCGGGCCTCCCAGCTGGCACGTACCTCGTCATGGGCGAAGCCTGCGTCGACGGGAGACTTTACTCGAACCTGTATGAAGTCACGCTGTCCGAAGGTGACACTGTGGAATTGATCATCATCATGTACGAGGACTGAGGGACGAGGGATGGATCGATTACTCAAGATGACCCTCCTGGTGCTGGCGATTGTTGCCGTATCGCTGTACGGCTACCTATTCTGGGGGGGGCGCTTGGCGAGGAAATCCCCAGGGGCCGACCCGGCGCCGCCGCAGCAGTGGGTCGACCTGTGGGACGCCTACGAGCGAGCGCAGGTCGTGGTCCAGGAGAATGGAACGGCTGCGCCAGCCGTGTCAGCCTCTGCCCAGTGGCAACGAGCCACCCCAAAGGGCCTGCTCACCGGGGCGAGTCAGTGGTCGTTCAAGTTCTATGCAGCCGAGAGCGCCGAGATCGTCCACGTCGTCGTCGCCGGAGAGGCGGCGCGGCTGGCGGGGCGGACCAGCGCAGCGGACGTACCCACAACGCTGAAGGAGGGGGCGTGGCTGGACGGGCCACGCGACCCACTCCTGGTGTTCCTGGCTCACGGCGGGCGCGATTTCCTGGAGAAACATCGAGAAGCGGTGGTCTCTGTCCACCTGGCGGAGGTCGCGGCAGAGGGTGCCTCGTGGGATGTGGCTGCACTGTCGACGGAGGATCGCTCCGTCCTTGCAGTCCGCATCGACGCCGAAACGCTGAAGGTGAGATCGACCGCCTCTGGGGATGGAGAAGCGTAGCCATGCAACGAACGGGCCTGCAGAGGGGACAGAGCCTCGTAGAGTTCGCCATCGTCCTGCCGATTCTGCTTATCATTGCCGCCGGGGTGCTCGACCTGGGTCGTCTTTACTTCGCCTACGTGGCGGTGACCGACGCCGCCTCAGAAGGAGCTGCCTATGCCGCGATGCATCCCACCAGCGGGAGCGCCGTCGTAGCCCGCGCTCGAGATGCCAGCAATATGACAGCAGAAGACAGCGAGGTCGTATTCTATTGCCCGACCTGCCCGAGTATCTCGTCAGGCGACTCTGTGACGGTCACCGTTACCTATTCCTTCACGCTGGTCACGCCGGTTGTGAATGCGATGGTCCCCGGAGGCGTCATCCCGCTGCGGGCCGTGGCCTCCGAGGCCATCCTCGGGGAGGCGCTCCAGTGATACCGAGCCTACGGCAGGCGTTAGCGACCGACGTTCACGGACTCTGTTAGGAGGACAGAATGGAGAGACCAAGCCGGGCTGAAGCTGGACAGACGCTGGTGATTTTTGTCTTCGCGATCATCGGCCTGTTGGCCATGGTCGGCCTGGCAGTTGACGGCGGGACGGTGCTCCTGGAGCGTCGGCGAATGCAGAACGCCGCGGATGCCGCAGCGCTGGCAGGCGGTCGCCAGCTGGCGCAGCTCATGTGTGATGACACCATCAGCGCTGCAGATGGGGACCAGTACATCCTGGCAGAGATGAGAAAGTATGCGCGGAAGAACGGCGTGATAGATCCGAGCAGCGACGCCGTGGCCGAGTACATGAGGTTCGATGCCAACGACGACGTGGTTCCCTTCAATCCAGAGCGGTTGGTCGGGAACTCTCTCTCCGGAGGCGAGGGCATCCCGCCGGGCGCGGCCGGCATCTCGGCCACCGTCAAGATCGAGCGGTGGACCCACTTCGTCACGCTGATCGGGATACCGAGGGCCGGCGCCTCGGCGCCCGCCATCGCCATGGCCGGGCCGCCCCGGGCAACCGGATATATCAGGCCGTTCGGCGTGCCGATCCAGCTCGTGGAAGATCTCGATCCAGGCGATCCCGAGAACAATGCCTTCTCGGTCATCTTCAAGAACGACGGGGGCGAGATTATATGGGGGGACAAGATCGCGCAGCACCGGGGCTGGATGAACCTGGCCTACGTCTGGAATCAAGGGGAGAACGACACGTTCGACAGGGCAGTCGACGAGGACGCTGACGCCAGCGTGCTCAAGGAGTGGATGGAAGACGGCTGGGAGGTCATCCTCTACGCCGACTGCGGATGGGGCGAACCCAGTTTTTGCGGGTGGGGAGATTACGTCCACGCGAAGCCGGGTACCAACTCCAGCGCCGTCTGCCGGGCCCCAGAATACCCAGTAACGATCATCGTGCCGGTCTACGATTACATCCCAGACTGTCCGGGAGAGCCTATTCCCGACCCAAAGCCTGCCTGCCCAACACAGGGTAGTGCATACTGCTACCACATTGTTGGATTTGCAGGGGCAAGGATCACGAATTGCGATCAGGGGTCGGGTCAAATTGATGCAGAGCTGGCAAGACTGATCCTGGGCGAGGGCGAGCCCAGCGCAAACACGGGTTATGATCAGCTCGCCTGTGAGCGCATCACCCTGATGACCGTTACCCTGTGGCAGTAGGTGCACGAAGGCAGAACAAGGATCGAGGCATGGCCCATTTCAGCAACGACGTGAGGCCAATACAAGAGTCGTCTCCGCAACGTGCAGAGCAGCAACACGCGACGTTGACATTCCGTCGAACACCGTTGTTCCAAACACCCTGAACAGGAGGGTACCATGCGCAGAGGTCGCTTACTCCTTATCGTAGGATTCGTTGTCCTGCTCGGCGTCCTGGCCGTCGGAGTCTACATGCTGGTGAGCGAAGGCGGGTTGCCAGGCGGCGAGACCGTCGAACCGGCTCCCGGCGAAGAAGAGCCCGGGGCCAGCTCCACGCCTGCAGACACGCAACCGATCGTCGTGGCCGCCCAGGACATCCCCCGAGGGATGAGACTCACCGAGGAACGGGTAAACGAAGGCGCGTTGACCACGAGTAGATGGTCGCGCGACGCCATACCAGACAACGCTGTCACCAGCCTGGACTCGACTTACGGTCGAATAGCCCGAGTGGACATCGTGCGTGGCATGCCCGTTCTGCAAGGAATGCTCACACAGCTGCCCGGCGATCTCGGATCCAGCGGTTCCGACGCGGCACTACAAATCCCGGAGAACAAGGTGGCGTACGCGATGCCGATCGCTCGTTACTCCAGCGTCGCGTGGGCCCTACAACCGGGCGATCACGTCGACGTGATCCTGTCGCTCCTCATGGTCGATCTTGACGAGGAGTTCCAGAGCGCCTTGCCGAATGACTATACGTGCGTCTCTCCTGCGGAGGGAGAGGAATGCCAGAGCGGCCTGATGGGGCGACTGGAGTCTCTCCCCAACGGCTGGATCGTCAACACGACCCCGAGAGAGGATCAGCGCCCTCGGCTAGTCACCCAGCTGACGATCCAGAACGCCACCGTGCTACAGGTGGGCGAGTGGGCAGAAGGCATGGCCACAGCGCCCACGCCAACGCCCCAGCCAGAGGACCAGGAGCAACAAAGCGAGCAAGGAGAGACCTCGCAGCCAACTCCCCCTTCGGTCAGACCGGTCACTCTGGCAGTCAGCCGGCAAGAGGCCATCGCCCTCGACTACGCTCAGGCCGTCGGCGCCAGAATCAATTTCGTGCTACGTCCGGCTGGCGATCAAAGTGGATCGACCACAGAATCGGTGACGCTTGAGTACCTCATGGCGCGGTACAACATCGAGCTGCCACCAAAGCTGCCACACGGCGTGACACCGCCGCTATCGGCCTTGGAGCGCATCGCCAACACTGAGACGGCAGGCCAGTACGGTTCAGCCGAGGAAGGAACTGGCGGAGGCGCAGAGGGTGAGTAGACAGTCGATGGGAACCACGGTGGATAGCGGGTGGTTGAAGTGACTCCAGAAGCGGCCGACAAGATCAAGGTCCTGATCATAGACGACATCGCTGAGACGAGGGAGAACCTGCGAAAGTTGCTCTCCTTCGAGCCTGGCGTTGAGGTCGTTGGCGCGGGCGCCGGAGGGGGGGAGGGCATCGAGCTCGCAGAGCAACTCGAGCCCCACGTCGTCCTCATGGACGTCAATATGCCGGACATGGACGGCATCACGGCGACGGAGAAACTGTTGCAGACGGTGCCGACAACTCAGGTCGTCATGCTGTCCGTACAGGGAGAGACCGACTATCTCCGCCGCGCGATGCTGGCGGGCGCCCGCGACTACCTGACCAAGCCGGCCAGCGGCGACGAGCTGGTCAGCACGATCCACCGCGTCTTCGAGATGGGAAAGAGTCAATCGGGCGGAAGGAAGGCAGCCCGAGCGTACGCCTCTCGAGGAAACGGTGCCGGGGGGCAAGAGCCTGAACGACAGGGGGACCTGGTTGTCGTATTCGGCCCTAAGGGAGGGGTGGGGGGCACCACAGTGGCCATTAACACGGCAATCGCCCTGCAACAGATGGTCGCTGACGAGCGCAGAGTGGCGTTGATGGACGCTAACCTCCAGTTCGGAGACGTCGGGGTCATGCTCAACGTACGCCCTCATCGAAGTATAGCAGATCTCACGCAACGCATGGATGAGCTGGACAGAGACCTGCTGAGCGGCGTGATGACGGCTCACGGATCGGGCATCAAGGTCCTGTTGGCCCCCCCGCGCCCCGAGTCAGCGGATAGCCTTCTCACGCCTCAGAAGGAAAAGGAGGGTACGTCGCCAGTCGAGGCCATCCTGGCGACGGTGCGCGAGGATTTCGACATCGTCGTCGCAGATATGTGGAGCTGGATAGACGATCTGTCGTTGACCCTGTTCGATGCTGCCACGTTGATCGTGCTTGTCGTCACACCGGACATCCCGGCTGTAAAGAGTGCTCGCCTATTCGTGGAGCTGACGGACAAGCTTGACTACCCAGAAGAGAAGATGATCCTGGTGGTCAATGGCGCGGACCGGCGCGGCGGCCTGAGGGCAGAACAGATTGAGAAGGCCATGATGCCAGTGACGGCTGAGATCGCTTTCGATGAGCGCGCTGCTTTGGCAGCTGCCAACCGCGGCGTGCCGCTCGTCATGGAAGATGGGGATCGTCCGATCTCCAAGAGCCTGACGGACCTTGCAGAGGTCATCTACGACAGACTATATCCGTCAGAAGACGCCGACGTGGAAGTCGTGCAGGAGAAGCAAGCAGAGGGCGTGGGCGGAACCAGTCTGCTGCGCTTGAAGAGAGCGTTCAGCCGAGGCTAGCCAGGTTTGTGATGGGCAATCTCGGCTTGACCCCTGATAGAAAGGATAAGAGATGTCGCTGCTAAGCCGAATCGAACAGGAGAACAGGACACGGAAGCGGAGCCCGTCCAACTGGGACGAGGTGCACACGCGGCAGAGACCCGTGTCCTCAGTTCAGGACGCTTACCAAAACCTTAAAGCGCGCATACAGGACAAACTGATCGCGGAGTTGGACCCGTCTATGGATGTGGCGCAGGCCGACGAACTGCGCAGGACGATCAGGGAGATGTACGACGAGATCCTCGCCCAGGAAAGCGTCGTGCTCAGCAGAGCAGAGCGTGAACAGCTCTTCGAGCAGATCGTGGCAGAGATCCTGGGCCTGGGACCGCTGGAACCTCTTCTTGCCGATGCCACCATCACGGAGATCATGGTCAATGGTGTCGAGGACATCTACATTGAGCGCAACGGTAAGATCACGAAGACGGACACCGTCTTCGAGTCGGTCGAACACTTGATGCGCATCATCGAGCGTATCGTTGCCCCGTTGGGACGGCGAATTGACGAGAGCTCCCCGATGGTGGACGCGCGCCTTCCAGATGGATCGCGTGTCAATGCAGTCATCCCCCCCATCTCGCTGGTGGGTCCGACCGTGACGATCCGAAAGTTCTCCGAAGACCCTTTGACGGTTGAGCAGCTGATCGAGTTCGGCTCTGTGAGCGCGGAGGGGATGGAGCTCCTCAAGGCTGCCGTGCAGGCGAAGCTGAACATCCTCATATCAGGTGGCACGGGCGCTGGCAAGACGACGTTCCTGAACGTCCTCTCGGGATACATCCCGGCCGATGAACGCATCGTCACGATCGAGAACGCCGCCGAGCTCCAGTTACGTCAGGAACACGTGGTGACGATGGAGTCCCGCCCGCCCAACATCGAGGGCAAAGGAGAGATCACGATCCAGGACCTGGTGATCAACAGCTTGCGTATGCGACCAGATCGAATCATCGTCGGTGAGTGCCGCGGGCCGGAGGCGTTCGACATGCTCCAGGCAATGAACACGGGCCACGAGGGGAGCATGACGACCATCCACGCAAACAACGCGCGAGATGCCCTGGGCCGGCTCGAGAACATGGTTCTGATGGCTGGCATGGAGCTGCCACACGCCGCAATTCGCGAGCAGATCGCCGCTGCGTTGGACATCATCATCCAGCTCGAGCGCTTGCGGGACGGGAGCAGAAAGGTCGTCACGCTCAGTGAGGTTCAAGGCATGGAGGGTGAGGTCGTCACGATGTCTGACGTCTTCAAATTCGAAAGAGCCGGATACGAGGATGGCCGTGTGATCGGCAAACTCCGTCCGACGGGCTTGCGGCCCCGATTCATGGAGAAGATCGAGGCAGAGGACATTCGGGTACCGCCAAGCATCTTTGGCGCGCAGAATCTGAGAAGGTTCTGACCGCCCAAAGGCAAGTCTGGAAGGTGGGTGACAAATGCTCTGGTTAGTTCTGATAGCGCTTGGAATGGTGGGCCTGGGAACCGTGATCGGCGGGGTCATCGTGTCGCGTCGAGCGGACACGGGCCTGATCGAAGAACGACTGGGACTTGAGGAACCCGAAGCGAAGAGACGCGAGCCACGGGAGGAAAGGGCGGCTCCACTCACGGACGCTCTCGACCGGGCTCTCGAGGAACGAGGGATAGGAGCCGATCTGTCCACCCAGCTCGCACGAGCAAACCTGAAGCTCACCGTCGGAGAGTTCGGGGCCCTCACGGTCATCCTGGTCGTGCTGGCCGGTGCGTTGAGCTTCGTCTGGAAGCGAGACGTCATCGTCAGTGCAGTGGCGTGCCTGGCAGCGTTCTTCGCGCCCCGGGCCTACGTAGGTCTCCGTCGGGGTCAGCGATTGAAGGCCTTCAACGCGCAGCTGGGCGATACGATCAATCTTATGGTCAACAGCATCCGCGCTGGATACAGTATTCTCCAGGCTATGCGGGCAGTCTCCGACGAGATGGCTCCGCCTATCTCTACTGAGTTCGGACGGGTGGTCCAAGAGGTGCAGATCGGCATATCGTTGGACGAGGCGCTCCATCACCTGCTCCGACGCGTGCCCAGCGAGGACCTCGACATGATGATCACGGCCATCAACATACAGCGCGAGGTTGGAGGCAATCTCGCGGAGGTCCTGGAGTCAATCAGCTTCACGATTCGAGAGCGGATACGAATCAAGGGAGAGATCGTTGCTCTCACGGCGCAGAGTCGTATCTCGGGCTATATGGTCGCGATCGTTCCCGTTGTCCTGGCTGGCGTCATCTATCTTATCAGCCCGGAGTTCATGGGCCTTCTATTCCAGCATACCTGCGGACACATCATGATCGGTGTGGCGGCGCTGGGAATCGGCGCAGGTTTCTACGTGATCAACAAGATCGTAGATATCGATGTCTGAGGCGCCCACCGCTTGCAGGCGAGCTTGCGAGATGAGAACCGATTCCAGCACCGGAGGAGCCGAGACGGTGAGCCAGTTCCTGAGCGCTTTCTTGGAGAGATAAATGTCACTTTTAGTGCCTATCGCTTTGGTGTTTGCCGTTCTTGTCGGCTTGGTCCTGATAGCCGTCAAGCTAGTACGGTCGAGAGAGTCAGTCTCGGTTGAGGAACGCCTCGAGGAGTTCGGCACACTCGAGCAACCCCCCACATTGGAGGAAATCGAGCTGTCGCAGCCCTTCACAGAGCGCGTACTCGTACCGCTGCTGGAGTGGTTGGCAGATCTCGCGGAGCGCATCAACCCGCAGGGCGGAATGGAGAACGTCCAGCACAATCTCGACCTGGCAGGCAATCCCTACGGATGGAGCCCAACACAGTTCCTGGGCTTCCGCTTCCTGGCGGCACTGCTGCTGGGGGGATTGGGCCTCGTCGTGCTGGTCCTGGCAAAGGGAGTGGCACTTCCGCGGCGCATCGTCTTGGTGGGAATCATGGCCACAGGAGGATACCACCTGCCGTCTCTGTGGCTGAGGAGCAAGACCAGCAGTCGTCAGCGGGAGATCAGGAGATCGCTGCCCGACGCGCTCGACCTGTTGACGATCTGTGTAGAAGCTGGACTGGGCTTTGACGGTGCCATAGCTCGCGTGGCCGAGAAGTGGAACAACGAGCTCAGCAGAGAGTTCAGACGCGTCCTGCAAGAAATCCAACTGGGCAAGCTCCGACGTGAGGCCCTGCGGAACATGGCGGACCGGATAGAGGTGGCAGAGGTCTCCACCTTTGTGGCAGCGATCGTCCAGGCAGAGGAACTGGGCGTCAGCATCGCGAAGGTGTTGCGTATCCAGGCTGAGGAGATGCGCAGACGGCGCCGCCAGCGGGCCGAAGAACTGGCTCGACAGGCTCCGATCAAGATGCTGCCAGCGATCGCTTTCCTGATATTTCCTGCCATCTTCGTCGTCCTGCTCGGCCCGGCGGTCCTCCGCGTGATGACGATGGAGATTGGCATAGGCGGTCTGGGTGGCGGAGGGCTGCCCTAGGCTGCCCCTGCCCGGCGAGGGCGTGATCTTTGGCCCTACCCGGCCTTCGCGACCTCTGGACGTCAGCTCTCGATCTCGTCTTCCCCCCGCGGTGCGTCGGTTGCGGCGCGCCAGGCACGTGGCTGTGCCAGAAATGCATCGGCCAGACCCCTCGCGTTGAGTCACCCTTCTGTCTCCGCTGTGGAGGAACAGTGCGGCGTGGCTCCGCAATCTGCGCCCCGTGTCGGCGCAGGCCGGTCCAGGTGGAACGGATGCGGTCGGTATTCTACTTCGAGGGCGCGGTTGGCCAAGCGATACATCGATTCAAATACGATGGAGTCACAGCTCTGGCCCAACCTCTGGGACGCCTCCTGGCAGAATACTGGTTGACGCATCCGCTGCAAAGTGATATGATCGTCCCTGTCCCGCTGCACAGCACGCGTCTGCGCAAGCGAGGTTTTAACCAAGCCGCTCTCCTGGCGCAGGAGGTGTCGACACGGATCAGCCTGGCGATGGACGACACCACGTTGGTGCGCCACCGGGCAACAGCAGCCCAGGTGGGTCTGGACGTCGAGCAGAGAAGAGTCAACGTGCGACAAGCCTTTCGGTGTACCAGCGGCAGGCTGGCCAAGAAACACGTGTTGCTCATCGATGACGTCTGTACGACCGGCTCAACGTTGGAGGCATGCGCCGTGGCACTCCAAGAGGGAGGCGCTGAGAGCGTCCAAGCGCTAACGCTTGCACGCGCGCGCTGAGATAGGGTTGAGAGGACGCTAAGAGGATCTTAATGTAAGGAGGGCATCGATGGAACTATCTATCTTCACGCGCAAGCTGGAGATGACCCCGCGTTTAAGAGAGTACGCAGAGGGTAAGGTCGGGAAGCTAGATCGCTATCTTCCGACCATTGACGAGGCGCGGCTCGACCTGGAAGTAGAGGACACCCGTAGTGACGAGGACCGCCAGGTGGCCCAGCTGACAGTTTGGACGCGCGGTACCATCCTACGAGCGGAGGAGCGGACCAGTGATATCTTCGCCTCCATCGACGCAGTCCTGGACAAGATGTATCGCCAGATCGCCCGCTATAAGGGGAAGCGCCAGGACCGGTGGCAATCACGGGCCGAGGAACTCCCCATTGAGGAACCTGTCGAAGGGGAACCCGGAGGAGAAATCGTCCGGGTCAAGCGCTTCGAGGTCAGACCGATGACCCCAGAAGAAGCTATCGAACAGATGGAACTGCTGGGGCATCACTTCTTCGTCTTTCTTAATGCAGAAGAGGGGAGGATCAACACGGTCTACAAGCGAAGGGATGGGAACTACGGGCTCCTTCAGCCCCAGCTGGGATGAGGAACGAGACATAGGCGACGCGTAAAGGCTCTAGCAGACACCGAGGGGGCTCGGCCTTAACCGAGCCCCTTCCTTCTGATCTGAGCGATTTTCTGGAATGGCAGAGCGACACATGGAAAAGACGACGCTTTTTCTCTTGACTGGTGGATGGGGAGAGAGCGAACTGGAACAAGCTGTGGGCGGCGCACACCGGGCAGCTGCGCGGGACCTGCTTGAAGCGCTGCTCCCAGTCCCGTCCATCGGTCGCACCGTCGTCGCCACCGATGATCCGAACTGGGCAGCCACGCTGAGTGACCTTCCCATAGAAGTCGATCTCGATCCTCCGGGTGAACCTTTCCACTTCGGGCGGCGGCTCGTTGAATTAATCGAACGGTACGGCGCACAGCGAGTGTTGTACGCCGGCGGCGGCTCCGCGCCGCTGCTGGATCGCGAGCGCTGGGCGGAGGTAATCAGCAAGCTGGGCCGAGCGCAGCGCCTGGTGATTACGAACAACGTGCATTCCTCCGACTGGGCCGGGTTCACTCCGGCGCAGGAGGCAAGCTCACTCATCATCGAACAGGCGAACGACAACGCCATCGCCTGGGCACTCGCCAACGAAGCCGACTTCCCCGTCGAGGATATGAAGGCGTCGGCCAGTTCACGCTTCGACATCGACACACCGGTGGACATGCTGATCGCACACCGACACCCGAAGATCGGCTCACGTCTGCGCGCCTATTTGGACGAACTCGACTGGAAATCGCCCCAGCTGGATGGTGTGATGGCCGAGATGGCCCGGGAGGGCGGGAGCCTCCTGGTGGCCGGGCGGGCCTCATCTGCCTCCTGGGGCTACTTGGAGCAGACGACGCGCTGCTGGGTGCGAGTCTTCGCCGAAGAGCGGGGCATGCGTGCGAGCGGACGGCAGGCGGATGGAGTGGTGCGTTCGCTCCTGGCCGACTACCTGGAGTTGGTTGGCGTCGAACGCTTCTTCGAGGAACTGGGCGGCCTTGCCAACGCCATTCTACTCGACAACCGGGTCATTCTAGCATCCAAGAACCTGTGGCCCCGCGCTCCCGATCGATTCAGCGCCGACCTGTACCGCTGGAACGACGTCGAGGAGCCTTTCTTGCGCCGGCTCACTCGTGCCGCAGCGGATGCCCCTGTCTCGGTGGTGATGGGAGGGCACTCCGTCGTGGCTGGGGGACTGATGGCACTTACGGAATCACTCCTGGTGGGGAGCCCCGGCGTACACAGAGAGGGCGCGGGATGACCACGATACTCTTTGTGTGCACGGGGAACATCTGCCGCTCGCCGATGGCCGCGGCGCTGCTCCGCCGCCGGCTGAAGGAAGATGAGGCGCGCGCCGATTGGCGCGTGATCTCAGCGGGCACCTGGGCCTCGGAGGGCCGACCGGCAAGCGCGTATGCCGCGGCAGAGATGGCAGACCGAGGCCTGGACGTGCGCGCCCACCGCTCCCGCAGCGTCACCGAGGCGCTTATGGAAGAAGCAAGCCTGGTCTTGGTGATGACTCGAAATCACTTGGAGGCCCTCTCCGTCGCTTTCCCGGATCACGCGGACAAGGTGCATCTGCTCAGCGAGATGGTCGGGGAGAGCCGTGATGTCTCCGACCCGTACGGGGGCACGCGGCTTGAATACGCGTACATCGCTCAGGAGCTGGAGGATCTGATCGACGAGGGCTATGAGCGGATTGTCTCGCTGGCTGAGGACTCACCTACCGACTGAAAACCGCGCATCAGGTCCCTCGCCGCGTCCACCACATTCTCGAACTCAAATACCTGCACGCCCTCGGCCCAGCGCGCCTTCAATTCGACGCCGCCCCGCTCCAAGCTGCGCCGACTCACGGTCGCTCGCACCGGACAGCCGATCAGGTCAGCGTCGGTGAACTTGACACCGGCACTCTCCTCCCGGTCGTCGAGCAGCACGTCCAGACCCGCCTCTACCAGTCCCGCGCAGAAGAACTCAGCCCGCTCCCGAACCTCCTGATCCGTCCCCAACGTCAGTAGATACACCTCGAAGGGGGCCAGGGCAGGCGGCCATATGATGCCATACTCGTCGTGGTGCTCCTCGATCACGGCTGCCATCAACCGCCCCACACCGATGCCATACGAGCCCATCACGATTGGGTGCTCATCTCCATCAGCGTCCAGGTAGCTGGCCCCGACTGCCTCGGCGTAATGGGTACCCAACTTGAAGCAGTGGCCCAACTCGATCGCCGACCGTGCGACCAGCGTTCCCCCGCATCTGGGACACAGGTGCCCGGCCTCCGCCTGGGCAACGTCTACCAAGATCGTGACAGCGAAATCCCGCGGATAGTTGACGCCAACCAGGTGATATCCGTGCCGATTCGCGCCCGCCACGAAATTGCTTCCCTTTCTTATGGAACGATCCGCTACGACCAGCACACCGGTATCGCCGAGCGCCCGTCGCACATCCAGCCCGACCGGGGAGCCGTATCCTGGCTCCGCCCCGACATTTCGAACGTCCTCTTCAAGCGCTGGCTCCAAAGCTGCACCGGGCACCAGTTTCTGCAATTTCGCCTCGTTAACCTCCAAATCCCCGCGGATGACGACGAGCACCAAGTCCCCGTCGCCTGTGGTATAGAACACGGCCTTCAGGGTCTTCTCGATCGGTACACCGACGAAGTCGGCCACATCGGCGATGGTCTCACAGCCCGGGGTCCCCACCCGGGCCGGTTCCTGCAGTGGTTCAGATTCGACCTGGGGCAGCTGGAACTCGGCCCGCTCCACGTTGGCCGCGTAGTCGCGCGTCTCGCAGTGGATGAAGGTATCCTCGCCGTCGGGGTGCGGCAGCATGAACTCGTGGGAATCGGCGTCACCCATCATTCCCGTGTCGGCCTCAACCGAAATTGGATCGAGCCCACAGCGGGCGAAGATGCGATCGTAGGCTTCGATGATCCGAGGATAGAACCTGTCCAGCCCTTCGGCGTCCCTGTCGAGGCTGTAGGCGTCCTTCATGCGGAACTCCCGGACCCGCAACAGCCCTCCCCGTGGACGCGGCTCGTCCCGCACCTTCGTCTGAATGTGGTAGACCACCCTCGGCAAGTCCCGGTAAGATCGAATCTCCCGTCGCGCCAGTTGGGCAACGACCTCCTCATGCGTCATCGCGAGGGCGTACTCCCGATCGCCACGATCCGTCACTCGCATCAGCGCGGGCCCGACACTATCCCACCGTCCGGTCACCTTCCATAGTTCTGCGGGATGAAGAACGGGCATCATCATCTCCTGGGCACCGAGGGCGTCCATCTCCTCGCGCAGGATGGCCTCGATTTTGCGAGCAGCCCGCCAACCAAGGGGGAGGTAGCTGTAGAGCCCAGCGCCCAGGAAACGTACCAAACCAGCACGGAGCATGAGCCTATGACTGGTCAATTCCGTGCCCGCTGGGGCCTGCCGCAGCGTGCGTCCAAACAGTCGCGACATTCTTAGCACCGACAGCCTCCTTCCGGAAGAAAACAAAGCCAGCCTTCGGAATCGGAAGGCTGGCAATCGAGCGACTGCCAGACGAGCCATGCCGCGTCAACCGAACCGCCCAAAGGAACACAAATGCGGTTAGGGGCTATCAGGCAGACGTGGGACGGGACGTGGCATTGCCCTCTCGACGGTGGTCCGTATGGTAGCACAGGAGACAGGGTGCGTCAACCTTGATGGGCGGGAGGAGGCAACGTATAATAGGATTATGTTGGGCAACGGATCTTTCTGATGAAGCTACCGCCCCTGATCGCCGGCCGCTTTGCACGGCGGATCAACCGCTTCCGCGTCACCGTCACGATCGAGGGGACGTCGGTCGACGCCCATCTCCCCAACTCAGGCCGACTGACCGAATTGTTGACACCCGGACGCCCTTGCTGGCTCGAGCCCATCAACCGCCCACAGCGGAAGACGGACTACGACATCAAGCTCGTCGAGTACGCGGACGTGCTGGTCTCGGTCGACGCCCGGCTGCCCAACGGACTCTTCGCCGAGGCCTTGAAGCAAAGGCGGCTGGCGCCTTTCCGATCCTGTCAATCGTTCGAGCGAGAGGTGTCTCTCGGCGGGAGTCGCGTCGATTTCCGCCTGAGCATGCCGGGGCACGCCCTCTGGGTTGAAACCAAGTCAGTGACCCTGGTGGAGGAGGACGTAGCCATGTTCCCCGACGCGCCGACTGCCCGCGGGACACGGCACGTACGGGAGCTCTCCGCTGTGACCGAGCAGGGAGGAGACGCCGCTATCGTGTTCATCGTTCAGCGGCCCGACGCTCGCCAGTTCAGGCCTCACGGCCGTGCAGATCCTTCCTTCAAGGAGACGCTCCGCCGCGCCAGAGACGCTGGCGTGGCAGTCTACGCGTGGAGGTGCCAAGTGAGCCAACGAGCGATTACGATCACTGAATCGATCCCGGTCGATCTGGCCTGAGGGATCCTTCCGCGTTGGCGCGCACCCCTGCAACGGTGCGGCTCCCGTGCTTCTCGTCGCCGAGGCAGGCGGGAGATGCGCCCCGTTCACCGGGGGGACCTACGACGTCAGCTCACCGTGCTGGGCCGCGACGAACGGTCACGCATACGGAGTCCTGCTGAAGGCGCTCGCCGAGCCGCGCTGAGCGTCTCACGCCTCGGGTCGCGCACTTAGGATTTGCTCCATCATCCCGGGGTCATCGCGGAGCATTCCTGCCTCCGGCAGACGCTGTACCAGCGTGGCCCAACTCTCGCGCACGGCAAAAACCTCGCGGAAGATAGGGAGCGCTTCTTCCACCCGCCCCAGGTCTGCCAGTGTGACGGCGTGCCAGAAGGGCAGTTCCTCAATCTCTGGGGCCATCTGAGCTGCGGTACGGTACTCCTCAAGCGCCTCCTCGACCTCCCCAGCCCCCAGCAATTCGTCACCCCGGTTCATGTGTTCGTAGGCGCAATGGAGCGTCACCAGCCGGCGGAGCTCCTCTATGGGCTGCGGGTGGTCCTCGATGCGCAGCTCCATCACCGTATCGGCCCACGGGCGGCCTGTGGAGACTCCTTCTACGATCAGAATGGCAGCACTCTGGCGCCCACGAATGTCACCTCCTGCGCTCTGCCCAGCCTCAAGAGCTGCCAGCATCCGTTCGGCGAGATCGCCGCTCGACATCCGGTACGCGTCAGCCATCGCTGGCCAGACATCCGGCGCGGTCATCATGTTCGCCTGGGCCGAAAACCCCTCGCCGACGACGTGACCCGCATCAGCAATGCAGCGCTCCCCGGTGTGGGCCGCGGTGCCCCCCTCGGCATCCACCATGGCCACCTGGCGGAGTGCCCGTCCCTCGTCGGCGGCCAGCAGCGCCTTCAAAGCTTGAGACGCGGATCGTCCGGCGCGCATCAGATCCAGACCAAGCGGCCCGTAGCTGACCTCGACCAAGGCCTGGGTCGCCACAGCGCCAACCCCAGCCTCGGCCCACGTGACCACCGAGCCGACCGAAAACCAGTGTGACTCGACCGCGACGCCCATCCGCCCGTTGTTTGGATCACGGGCGACAATGGAGAATGTGTGAGCTACTCCAGACGGTCGCGCCGATTTCCTCTTTCCGGACATCTTTCCTCCCTGTGCCGATTGAGCTCGCGTATGACCAGAACCAACCACCGAGACTGGGAGTATAGGGCATGTTCGCCCACGGGTCAAAATGAGGCGGTTTCCGCGTCCCGAGACCCGTCAGCTTGCAACTTCCCGCCCTCAGGGTAGAATGGATTGGCTATGAGCACAGCTGATCTCTGCGGAGCTTTGGTCGCATCGGGGAACGACTTCGATGTGTGAGTCTGAGACGGTGCGAGAGGCCAGTCAGACGCACGGAAGGTGTCTCTGGGTGCTCCGTTTGGAGGGGCACACGTGATTCCGTTGCGGGACAACATCCCATCGCGCCGCTTTCCAGTTGTCAACTCTGGACTCATCGCGCTCAACGTGCTGGTTTTCCTGTTTGAGAGTTTCCTTCTGAGCGGCGATCCCCTCCAACGATTTACGTCTAGCTGGGGACTCGTGCCGGCCAGGTTCTGGCAGCTGGGGGACTTCCACTCGTACCTCACCGTGTTTACCTCGATGTTCCTCCACGGTGGCTGGTGGCACTTGATCTCCAACATGCTTGCCCTCTACATATTCGGGGATAACATCGAAGACCGGGTAGGCCACGTGCGCTACCTCCTCTTCTACCTGCTGAGCGGCGTGGCAGCAGCCGGAGTTCATCTCATCGCCTATGCCGAATCGACACTGCCCACGGTTGGAGCCAGCGGCGCGATTGCCGGTGTGCTTGGCGCCTACCTGATACTGTATCCCCAAGCCCGGGTGCTCACCCTTGTGCCCGTGTTCTACTTCATCCGGCTAATCGAGCTTCCGGCTTTGATCTACCTGGGGTTCTGGTTCATCTCCCAGCTGTTCAACGGGCTGTTCGCTCTCGCTGCCGCTGACGTGTTTCAAAGCGGTGGTGTCGCCTGGTGGGCCCACATCGGTGGGTTTGTCTTCGGGTTGGCCGTGATCCGCCTCATCGCGTCCCGCCAGCCGACGCAGTACGCGGGGCGCTATCACCCCTGGCAGGATGATCAGTGGCGATAGAATGAGGACGCGCGTTCCTGGTTGCCTGCTGTTGATTCTGATCATCCTGCTGATTGGCTCTGTAGCAGGGTTCGAGTTGCTGCACGCCAATCGAATCTACCCAGGTGTCTCCGTGTGGAGCATCGAGGTGGGCGGCATGGTGCCGGAGAGGGCCGCGGCCACGTTGGACAACAACTCCCGGCTCCACGATCCACTCATCACGCTGGACGGGTTTGACCGCTCCTGGGACGTTCGCCCGGTTGACGTAGGACTCCGGCTGGAGTCGGCATTGACGGCAGCGCAAGCGTATGAGGCAGGGCGAGGGGCTTCATTGGCGAGCAGTCTCGTCTCTCAGTTGGAGCTTCTCGCCTTCGGGGCCACTTTCCCTCCGGTGATCACCTACGACGAGTCCGAGGCACGGCGGTACCTGGAGGCCCTGTCCGAGCAGGTATATGCCCCCCCGACGGACGCCGACTTGACGCTCCAAGGCACCACGCCCGTGGTGACGCCTGCCAGGTCTGGCCGACGGTTGAACGTCGACCGGACCCTAGCGGCGCTCTCCCCAGCCGTCACCCAACTCGAGCCAGCGACGGTAGCCCTGGTGGTGGAGGATATACCTCCGGACGTGGTAGACGCGGAGCCGGCGCGGGGCGAGGCAGAGAGATTGCTGAGTCATCCGCTCACCCTTACCCTGACGGAGCCCCTCGAAGAGGATCCCGGCCCCTGGACGATCGCGCCTGAAGACTTGGTGGAGATGCTGAAGCTCCAGACAGAGGAAGGGGTACTTCATGCGACCATAGACGCCCAAGCTCTCCGCGTGCGCGTGGAGAAGATCGCCCCGGCGCTTCGGATCGAGCCTACCGACGCGCGCTTCCACTTCAATGAGTTGACGGGAGCATTGGAGCCTATCACGGCCAGCAAGGAGGGACGCACGCTGGACGTGGGAGCCAGCGTTGCAGCGATCATCCAGGCACTGGAGGGCGGGGAGCGGGAGGTACCGTTGGTGGTGAAGGAGGTACCGCCAAGCTACCCGGATAGCGCCACGGCCGAGGAACTGGGCATCGTCGACCGGCTGGCCACGGGCGAGTCGTACTTCATCGGATCCCCGTCTGGTCGTGACCACAACATCCGGCTGGCGGCAAGCCAGTTCGACGGGCTGGTGATCGCCCCGAGCGAGACCTTCTCCTTCAATGAACACCTGGGGGAAGTCACAGCCGAGGCAGGCTACGACGAATCTTTCATCACCGCGGGCGAGCAGCTGGCGATGGGGGTCGGTGGCGGCATCTGTCAGGTCAGCACAACGGCGTTCCGCGCCGCGTTCTGGGGCGGGTACCCGATCACGGAGCGCTGGGCACACTCGCAGCGCGTTGCCTATTACGAGCTGCGCGGCGGCGACGTAGGGATGGACGCCACCATTTATTCCCCGCGGGTCGACCTGAAGTTCGTCAATGATCGCCAGGCACCTTTACTGATCGAGACAGAGGTCGAAGAGGCTACGCATCGCCTGATCTTCCGTTTCTACTCCACCGACGACGGACGAAGCGTGGAGATGGAGGGCCCCGAGATCACGGACCGTACCGCGCCGGGTCCACCGATCTACGAGCTGGACGAAGATCTGCCGCCGAGGACGGTCACGCAGTGGCAGTCAGCGGTGCCCGGCCTGACGGCGACGATCAAGCGTCGAGTGATCGGCGCGGACGGCGAGGTGTTGTACGAGGATACGTTCGTGAGCAGGTTTGAGCCCCGCCGGGCTGCCTATCACTACGGCCCCGGCTACGAGCCACCTGAGGAAGCAGACGACTGACCCCGCACTGAAAAGAACGAGCGTCGACCACAGGCGAGTCCATCCGCCGGACACCCGCCGGGCGGGCGACGGCAGCGGTGAGAATCTCCGGGTCACGCCGTCGCACGCCGACAGGGGAGTGACCGACGACGATGATTCACCCGCGCCCCCACACGTAGACAATGGCAGCCGTGACCAGAGCGAGAACGGCGACGATGGCAAGACCATAGCGCATCGCGGCCCGGAGCGCGAGGCTCTCCTCCGCGTCCACGGCGCTGCATCCAACGATCACCTTTGCCGGAGCGAAGGACGAGCCCATCGCTCCCCCGGCCGTCTGCGCTGCCAGGATCACCAGTGGATTGACGCCGACCAACCCCGCCACGCGCTGTTGGAGATCCCCGAAAATCACGTTGGAGTTGGTGCCGGAGCCAGTCATGAAGGCACCCAACGCACCAACGAAAGGGGCCGCCAGCGGGAAGGCTGCTCCAGCCACGCCTGCGATACCCTCGGCCAGGAGATGCGTCATCCCTGCGTGCTCCATCGTCACCGCCATGCCGACCATGGCCGCCGTGCCGAGGCTGGAATGCGTGGCACGGCTCACGACACCGCGGGCGATGCGGGGCAGCGCCCCGGGGGCATACGCCCCACGCCAAGCGAACAGCGCATAGGTGGCGAGAGAGGCGTACACCAACAGGGCCCCGGGGTGACCGAAGACCTCGATGGCACGTCCTTCCCCCGCGGGTGTGACCCAGCCGCGGGCAGTGGTCAGCTTGGGGAAATGAACACGGAGCAGCACCTGACCAAGGAGGTCGCGGACGGGAGGCACGAATTGAGCCACGAGGACGATGGCAATCAGCAGCGCATAGGGAACAAGGGCCCAGCCGAGAGACACCGTTGATCCTCGCTCTTGCCGCCAGGAGGGCGCGTCCGGGGGTGTGGAGATGGCTTCCGACTCGCTAGCGCGCCAGCGCGCCCACAAGACACCGATGACCAATCCCGCCAACCCAGCCGTCATGGCACCGATCGGCCAGAGTCCATGGGTGACCACGAAGTACTGGGTCGTGCTCATCACTGCGCCGATGACGAGCAAGGCCCCTAACTCAGAACGGAGTGTTCGTCTGCCGCCGGCGGCCCAGAGCGTCGCCGCGCCGCAGCCCAGGCAAGCCAGCCCGAGCAAGACCGCACTCCATGGTGCGAGCGACTCCCCACTCCGTCCTGTCGCCGCCATCAGCGCGAAGAACGACGAGCCGAGGGAGCCGAAGGTGACGGCCCACGGGAATCCCACGGACGGAATGACGACCGCCGCCAGGGAGGGAAAACCCAGCCCCACCAACAGCGGCGCAGTGACGGCGACGGGCACGCCGAATCCGCCGATCCCCTGCAGGAATGTGGTGAAGACCCAGCCCAGCAGCAACGCCTGCATGCCACGGTCCGGCGTGAGTCGGGAAAGCCCCTCGCCGATGACGTCGACTGCCCCCGCCTCGTCGGCCACGCGATAGAAGAGCAGCGCCCCCCAGATGATGTAGAGCACGAACAGGGTGAGAAGGAACCCCTTGAGCTGCGAATGAATAAGGACCCGGATCCCTGCGCCGAAGCGGAGAGCAGCCACGACGAGCGCGACGCTCCACCCGACAGCTCCCGCACGAGCGCCGCCCCATCGGAAGCGGAGCATGAGAATGAGCACGACCAGGACGGGCACAAAAGCGAGGAACCAGTCAAGCAGTGCAGTCATGAATCGCTCCGGGAGTCAATGCGTCTACGAAGAACAATGTGCCGGTCCCGCAAGGTCAGTCTACCACTCGAACGTGCTGCAAAAAAACGGCATCACCCGGACGTCCCGCAACGGGGAGCCGCGTTCCGGTGTCCGGGACGTACATCCCAACCTCCAACCGATGCTCGGCGCAGGGAGCCTCGGGGCGAACGGAGATCTCGTAGGTGTCGGCGACGACCTCGCCCGGCACCCAGAGGGTGGTGGGATAGGCGCCGGCGACGGGTTGGTTGTCTTGCTGCCCCGTCATCGACCCATCGGGCGCAAGCAGATGTGTGAAGACTGTATATTCCCTGGTCATCTCGGTCAGCGCGCGCCAGTAGAGCGTGAGCTCGAAGGTCTCGCCAGGCGCGACCGAACTGCCGGAGAGGTCATATCCCAGCAGTTCGACGCGGTCCCCCAGTTCGAGACCGACCGGATGCGAAAACGAGGGCACATCGAACGACCGGTTCACCTCCTCCACGCTGACGCGACCGAGGTCTACGGTGGCGCCAGCCACCTGAACCTGGAGACGGTGCTCGCCCGAGCGGGTGTCGAGGGGTATGCGGGGACCGTAGCGATCGCCGACGACCTCCCCCGGTGACCAGGCGCTGAAAGGATAGGTCCCGTGAACCGGGTCTCCGTCGTAGAGCTTCGTATCCCCCAGCCAGAGAGAGACTGGAACCGACGCCAGCCCCCCCTCGTCCGCGCGCCAGAATAGCGTCAGGTAGAGCCGCTCCCCGGGCCGAACCACCGCCGCCTCTATGGTGGCTCCGAGCAGTGTCAGGCCATCCACCCGGAGGCTCAGGCAGTTGCGGATGTCGAGGGCCTCGATGGAAGGAGGCTCCTCCGCGCGGGCCAGAGAAACCGGGAGCTCCACATACGCCCCCGCATACGCTCCCCCCTCGTCGAGCAGAGGGAGTCGAACGTCGCCATCCGGAGAGTAGAACCCGAGACGTACCTCGTAGCGCCCCGGGGGCGCACCAGCAGCCACGGGGATCGAGATATGGTCGACGACCACCTGCCCGGGCACCCACTGCTCAGAAGGATAGTGAAACGGCTGGCTCTCCCCCCAGACGAAGCCCTCCGGATCAGCAAGACGGAGGACGGGGCGATAGTCGGGGTGATCCGGAGCGTCAGTCACCCTCCACCACACCGTCAGCTCCACGCGGTCGCGGGCGCGAGGGTGGACGGGAACGGTGTAGCCCAGCAAGTGGACCACGTCACCGAAGTTCGCCATCTTCGATTGTCCTGGCGGCGGAAGATCCACGCCGCTGATCCGATAAGCGTGGAAGTCCGCAGATCCGTCAGGTGCCGGCGGAGCCGCACTCAGAGCATCACGCGGCAACATCGACTCGACCCAGTCGAGATCGGCCGCGGCCGAGCGTGGAAAGACGAGGAGCGCATTCCCATCGGCGGGAAAGACGAGGGTCTCACCACCGACGAGCCAGCGCACCGCCTCGTAGTCGCAGACCAGGAAAGCCAGGGTGGGGTGGCGGTAGTGCCGGCTGACTACGTACGGGGTCATCGACGTGAGATCTGCCCGGTTGAGGTAGTCTGCGACGTGAGCGAGGTCACCGTCGGCCGCTTCGTACAACTCTGCCGAGGAAGCCCAGTCACAGAAGTAGGCGGCAGCGGTGACGGGTGCACCCAACGCGAGTACGAGACCGATGACCAAGAGGTGGAGCGCCCATGCGGTTGCCAGGGCACCTCTTCCTCCGGTCACCCGCTCGATCGCGCACCATAGGCACGACTTCAGTGCAAATAAGCCCACAGCCGGGAAGACGACCACGAACGGAAGAAGACCGACAGTGCGGAGGTTGCTCGGCGTGATCTCCTCGGTGGCCAGAGCACTGGGCAGGACCATCACCGGCAATGAAACGAGGAGAAGGGCACATGATGCGAGGGAAAGGGAAGAAAGACGGCGTCGCGGAGCGGACCACAGACGGACAAACCGCCGCACCGTCAGACCAACGCCGAGGAGGAGCAAGGCCGCGGCGCCAGGGAGGAAGAGCGGACGGTGAGGCAGGTTGAAGCGTATGTAGGGGTCTCCGCGAACGAAGAACACCTTCAGGCAGGCCAGGAAGCCCCGCCAGGCCGCGCCCCAGGTGTCGGCAGCAACCTGCCTGGTGCGGACCATGAAGCTGCCGGGGTAAGCCAGCCAGTAATAAGCCACCGGAGCCAGGACCAAGGCAGCAGCGGCGACGAAGATCGTCAGCTGCAACAAGCGCTCCCGCCTGTGCCGCGGATCGGCGATGAGAAGACCCGCAAGCGCCGCGGCCAGGGGGATGGGAAAGAGACGCGCGGCCAGATACGTGTAGGCAGTCAGGCCGCAGAAGAGACCCGCCGCCATCAGCCACCCCCTGTTCCCGGTTCGCAGCCCACGCCAAAGGGCGGCAACGGTGAGACCCTGGAGCAGGGGCTGCGCCACAGCCCGAAACCCGTAGCGGCTCAGCACCAGATGCCAGAAGGACACTGCAAGGAACCCCGCGGCAGTGAGGGCGACCCAAAGCCCCTCATCGCGCTCGTACAGGAGCTCGTAGACCATCCAGACGGTCGCCGCGACGGTCGCCGTGCCGATCGAAGCTGCCGCAAGCCGGAGCGCAAAGGGGGTGACACCCAGGAGCTTCATCCATAGAGCCGCCCAGTAGAAGAACAGGACCTCCTTGCCAGTGTAAGCCGGGATGAAGATCGGTGTCTTGAGGCCTCTCGCGATCTCCCCGGCCAGGATGCCGTTGGCCGCCTCGTCGTAGTGCAGACCCACGGGCAGGTCGCGCAGGCGGTAGAACCGCAGCACGGCTGCCACAAGGCAGACAACCAGGAGGACCATGGCGGACATCCAGCGACGGCGCGGGCTGCTATCCAGCGACATGCACCGCACCCGATCGCCGTGACGCAAGATTGAGCGGCAGCGAGGAGGAGAAAGAAAAGAGGGAAAGTGACAACGTGCGCCAGAGCACGCTTCTGAGAGCAGTCGCGACCGAGCCCGCCGGTGGGAAAGAGACTCCCCCTGTCAGGCCAGGTCGGAGACGTGGGACGATCCTGGGGCGCTCCTCAGGCGAGACGGTCAGAAACAGGGATATCAAGCCAGCCAATTTCCTTCACGCTCACGCGGAGCGCCAGATCGTGCTTGCCCGGCTCCAGTGTCTCACCGGAGACGTGAAGGGTAACGACAACTCCGACCGGGAAATCGAGCGGCCTGGCGGGCGAGATTTGTCGTATGGACCGGGCGTTGCCGCTTGGGGGAACGACAGTCACACGAGAACCATCGACCGTCTCACCATCCACCTCGAGGCCCTCCAGGCCCGTGATGGTGGCGGGTGCGATAAGGTTCTTCAGGTCGAAGGCAAGGCCTTCGTCCTCGTGGCGGAGTGAGCCCTTCACGTACAGTTTCTTGAGCACAGTGGGCGGAATGACTGGCATCCGGTCTCCTTTTCCTTTGCGAAGTACTTGTAACACGAACCAAGGAACTCCGCAAGTGGCGTTGGCTCGGATCGGGACAAGGCGATGGTCGTCCCTGCTCGCCAGTGCCAGAATCACCACCGACGGGGAAGGGATGTGGCTGAGTTGGAGGGCGCCTTCAGATGAGCAACAGCACCGTGGCGGTGATGGCAACGACGATGCTCGAGGGCACGACGCGCCGATAGATCGGCCCCCACTCAGCCTCGAAGTAGACGCGCGTCAGGGAGAGGCAGAGATGGAGCGGAGAACACATCACGCCCAGGAATCCCCCGGCCATCAGCCAAGCCACCCAGCCGGATGAGATAGCAGTCTCGCCGGCCGCAACCAGGGGCAAGACGACGGGGAACCCGATACTGAAGGCGCCGGCGGAGAGGCCGGTGAGCAGACCAGCGATGAAAGGGACCAGGAACACGATCAGCGCCACTGGCACCTGAGATCGAATCAACGCCTCGGACACAGCGTGGACCGCACCGCTGTTGTCCAGGACACGACGGAAGATCAACGCCCCGAACAGGACCGCGATCGTGCCCCAGGGAATACGATGACGAAGAATCAGTCCCAGCTTGCCCAGTGAGATCCGGTTGACTCCCATCATGAGCCCGATGGTGACCACCAGACTCAAGATCATGGTGGCTCGCTCATCGACGGGTAGCGTCAGCGACAGGACGATCACCATCACGACGGGCCAGATGCTCACCAGCAGCATTCGAACGCTGTCTAGGCGAGCAGGCGATGGCCCGTGGTCCGGGTTCTCCGAGATACCCAGCAATCCAAAGATCACCCCGCTTGTCACAGCCGCTGCCGTCAGCGGCCACGTCGCGCTGGCCAGCTGTAACGGCTCCAGGTTCATAAGGGCTGCCGCCAGTATAACGGCAGGATAAAGGGGGAAGACATACTCCCAGATATGTCGAAACCAGTAGTTGACGAACGTCTTCCGCTCCTGATCTACGCCCAGTCGATCCCCGACCTCATCCACCATCGGCGCTGAGAACATCGCCCCCCCGACCATCGGCAGGAGCCCAATCAGCGAAGGAAGCGCCGCCATGACCAGGCGACCACTCGGGATCAGCACCTGAAGCGCCTCCACCATCCCGTGGAGGCTGGCCGTCTCGCGAAGCAGCTCGCTCAGGGTCATGATGAGTACCACGGCCAGCGCCAGGCGGACGGTCAGAAGGTCCAAGCTGGCGGAGACAACGTCGCTCCCGACCGCCAGCAGGGGATGTCCAAACAGGAGACCCGTCGCAGCGGCGGCGAGGAGCAACACCAGACCGAGATTCCACCTGCGGCTCAGAAGGAGAACGATGCCGGCGAAGACCAGAAGCAGCTTGAGCAGCGGGATCAGAGCTGAGCCCCCGGATGCGTGGTTTGAAGCGTCACAGGGACAGAAGACGAATCGTGCCTTGAGGACGGCGAGGTGTTTCTGTCTGACAGTGGCATCGCAGAGATAAGTATACCCAGGAAGCCGCCGCACGTCCAGCGCGCCTATCCGTCCGCTCAGAGGGTGGACCGGTGAATTGTATCACGACCAAATCAACCTCACCGGCTGGGGTAGTACCGAACGACGGCCCGTGTACCTTTCAATTGGAGACAATCCGCTGCAAGGGTGATATAATATGAGACGTTTCGATGACCCGCTGGCCGAGCAGGAGAGCTGCCCCGGAACAGCTGGCATCGCACATCCGCCCACGATGTGGGCCTCAAGACAGAGCAGGGGGAGACCTCTGTGCCCGGTCCGGACCGCAGGACCGTGTGCGTCGGGACTGCTTTATAAGGAGAAACGCTATGTCCATCAACACCAGCAGCATCGTTTACGCCTACGCCGATGAATTCCTCGAGCCGCGAAAGCGCGGCGTGGAACTGCCCTGCCGGGAGGTGAGGGTGAAGAAGCAGGACCTGGCGACGACGGCGATGACCGCCGCTTTCATCGAACTGGCTGAGGCGGGACACGCTCGGCTGAACGTAGGCACCCATGGTGCGCTCCTAGGCTTGCGGAAGCACACAGCCGTCTTCGTGGAACGCCTGGGGGGTGGCGCTTCCATCGGAGGGTTGGAAGGCGGACTTCTGGCATCGCTTAGCGACAATGCCGAGGAGAACAGTGTTCGCGACATCGTCGAGCGGTTTCTGCCCACGACCGGTGACCCGTGGCGCGACGTGATCAGCCGTATCCAGGAAGGGATGCTCAAGGAGGGTTACTTCCTGGAAGGGGAGAGGAAGAAGCGGATAGCCAGGTTCTTCCTTGGCAAGAAGCTGAACCCCGACTGCCAGCGCATCGCCTCGCTCCGCGAGCAGGTGACGTCGGTGCGCGACATGGTCGACAAATTCCGCGAGACGAACGAGACGCTCTACGAGCAACTGATCAGGGACGTCCGCCAGGGGATTCGAGCGCGGGAGGACGCCGACATGGGCATGGACTAGCAGCGGCCACACAGAAATCGGGCGACACGATGCACCAGAAAAGCCGCTCGACGCGAGGGCCCCGAGACCAGACGCCCACGTGAGGATCCGCCGTCGTCGTCCGCGTGACCGGAGGCAGACAAGACGGAGGAAAAGGGTTGTCCCTCCGCGGACCCGCCCGTCAGAGGCGAGGGGTCGGGATGCACGGCGCAGCACAACGCGAGCTCGATTCGCTTGTCGTTCTGGTGGTGGTTTGCG
>CAYMHT010000013.1:0-3648 GCA_964390305.1 uncultured Anaerolineales bacterium | reverse complement strand
CACGGCGCAGCACAACGCGAGCTCGATTCGCTTGTCGTTCTGGTGGTGGTTTGCGAAGCATTCCCCTGATGGACCCGTAGCGACCGAGGTGAGGGTCGAGCATGAGGAGTCGTAAGTAGCGGATACGGCATCGGGGGGAGCAGCTCGCAGTTCAGACAGACAAGATGGCTTTGGGGGGCGCACAGGCGAGTGGTCCCGGAAATTATCCTATGGTATCATTGCCTGACGTTCCAGGGAGCAGCGACGCCTGGAGAGACTGACCCGTGAGCTCATCAGAGATACGAAGACGGAGATGCCGCAGGGAAGCCATCCAACAGCTTGCTGACTAATCGGCGAGGTACACTGTGTGACAGGCGGACCTGACGCACCGAAGTCGGCGCGACCTGATGGCCGTCTGGGTGCGCAACCGAAGGGGATCTTTCGGGCTGCGACCTCAAAGAGGAGGCATCATGGTGAAGATCATCACCGACACGACAGCCGGCCTACCAGACAGCGTCGCTGAGCGCTACAACATACCTGTCATTCCACAAGTCATCATTTTCGGGTCTGATTCCTATCTCGAGGGGCAGGAGATCGCTCACGCCACGTTTATGCAACGACTGGAGCGGTCAGAAGAACTGCCCAAGACCTCCGCCCCGCCCCCGGAGCTTTTCGTTGAGGAGTTCGAACGTATGGTCCCGGAGGGGGAGCCAATTCTGTGCATTCACCCCTCAAGTGAACTGAGCGGTACGGTCCGCTCGGCCACAGTCGCAGCCGCCAAGTTCCCCAAGGCTGACATCCGGGTGATCGATACCCGCGTGATCGGCAGTCCCCTGGCGACGCTGGTGACGCTGGCGGCGGAGTGGAGCGCGGACGGCGCCGATGCCGACACGATCGAGGCCCGCATTCGGCACCTGATCCCCCGCTGTCGTATCTACTTCCTGGTGGCGACGCTTGAGTACCTGGCCAAAGGAGGGCGCATCGGTGGCGCGGCTGCCCTGCTGGGCAGCGTGCTGCGCATCAAGCCGATCCTCACGCTCCGCGATGGACGCGCGGATCAGCTGGAACGGACCCGGACCCATCGGCGCGCCGTAGCACGGCTGAAGGAGTTGGTCGTAGAGCAGATCCCGGGCGACGGGAGTGGTCACCTCTCCGTGATGCACGCCTCCGCCCCAGACCAAGCACAGGCGCTGGCAGATGATCTGCGCGCGAGGCTCGACCTCCCGTCCGTCCCGATCCTGGACGTGCCGCCGGCTATCGTCACCCACGCCGGACCCGGTGTGCTGGCCGTGGCTTTCTTCGTCGCTGAGTAGTCGGAAGGGAGACCCATATGCACGTTCGACAGATTGAAACCTCGCGCGCTCAAGACGTACGCCAATTCATCAACTTCCCCTTCAAGCTGTACCGCGACTGCCCCCAGTGGGTGCCACCAATAGTCCCAGACATGAAGCTAGCCTTGAATCGAAAGAAGTATCCTTTCTACCGCCATTCAACAGCGGATTTCTTCGTCGCCGAGGAGGGAGATCGAACTCTGGGGCGCATCGCCGCGATCGACAACCGGCGGTACAACGAGTATCACGGGTACCGTACCGCGTTCTTCTACTACTTCGAGGTGGTGGAGGACATCGAAGTGGCCCGCGCCCTCTTCAACGCTGTCTTCGAATGGGCCGTGGACCGGGGTCTGGATGAGGCTGTAGGGCCTCGAGGGCTCCTGCGAGGAGACGGGCACGGATTACTGGTGGAGGGCTTTGACCATCGACCGGCGATGGGCATCGCGTACAACTACCCTTACTACGCCTCGTTCCTTCGAGCGTTGGGATTCGAGAAAGAGATGGACTTCCTCTCCGCCCACCTGAGCGGTGACTACGACCTCCCTCGGCGGTTCTATGATATCGCCGACAAGGTCAAGAAGCGCCGGGGGTTCTGGGTGAAATCGTTTACCAGCAAGCGTGAGCTGCGCCGTTGGGTGCCGGAGGTCCAGAAGATAAACAACGAGGCATTTGCCGACATGTGGGGATATTATCCAATCGACGAGGCTGAGGCCCACGCCATCGCTGATCGGTTTCTGGCTGCCGCGGACCCCCGGCTGATCAAGCTGGTGATGAAGGATGAGGAGGTGGTAGGCTTCGTCATCGGGTACCCGGACGTTTCGGCCGGCATTCAGCGCGCGAACGGCCGGCTGTGGCCCTTCGGTTGGGTGCACATCCTCATCGAATTCAAACGAACAGACTGGGTCAACTTCAACGGGGTCGGTCTGTTGCCGGAGCATCAGGGCGTAGGCGCCAACGCCGTGCTGTACACGGAGCTGGCGAAGAGCGCGCTAGGGTGCAACTTCACTCACGCCGACCTCGTGCAGGTGTCGGAGACGAACATGGAGAGCATGGGCGAGGTGAACGCCGTCGGCGCAGAATGGTACAAACGCCACCGCGTCTACCGGCGCGATCTGTAGGTGCTCGAAGCGAGTGGGCATGGAGGAATTGCGGGCCTCAACCCAGAGCGGGCGACCGCAGAGGTGGCAACACAAGCCACAGAATCACTCCCGTTGTGGACGAAGGTGATCTATGGCAGGGGCGATTAGTCGCTGGCTAGCTTCGGCGCTCTGCGTCAGGTCTTCTACGCCATCTTCGTGACGGACGCCGCGGGGCTGGAGCCGCGCCTGGCATCTGTGGCTGCCCTCCTGGCCGTTGTCCGGGACGCGATCAACGCCCCCCTGGTAGGAGCGGAGAGCGATCCAGTGAGCACGCGGTGGGCCCCCGACGCCCGAGTTCAGGAGACCGGCTGAGGGGCGCGTCGCGACAGGCCCAGAGCCTCAAGAGCGCACGACCTGGGCGATGGCAGCGACGTGCGCAGGCGTAGAGCCGCAGCATCCGCCCAGGACTCTGACGCCGGCATCCACAAACCTGCGCGCGTAAGCGGCCATATCCTCGGGCGCGGCATCGTAGACGACCTCACCCTGGACCATCTGCGGCTTGCCTGCGTTCGGCTTGGCGATGAGGGGTACGTCGGGCGCGACGTCATGCATCCTCTGCACCGCGCCCAGCGTCATCTCAAGCGTCGCACCGCAATTCGCCCCCAGGGCATCGACATCCAGCTCCAGGAGTGCTTCCGCTGCCTCCTCCGGACTCACTCCCATGTTCGTCCGCCCGTGGCTGTCGAAGGAGAGTGTGGCGGTCACGGGCGTACGCTTACCCACCTTCAAGGCCGCTTCGACAGCGGCCCTGACCTCGTCCAGGGCAGCCATCGTCTCGATGTAGAGAACGTCGACGCCGGCCTCCAACAGCGACTCAGCCTGCTCGGCGAAGACATCCACCGCCTCTTCGTAGGTCAACTCGCCAAGCGGGGCCAGGAATTCGCCCATAGGGCCGATGTCACCAGCCACAAATCCGTCCTCGTCAGCAGCCTCCCGGGCGATCTCCACAGCCCGTCGGTTGATCTCCCACAGGCGCCCGCCCAGTCCACTCCGTTCCAACCGGGGTCGGGTCGCGCCGAACGTGCAGGTGAGGATCAGATCAGCTCCCGCCTCGACGTAGGCCCGGTGGACCCCGACCACTGCCTCAGATCTCCCCAGCAGCCACCCCTCCGGAGGCGTGCCAGGCGGAAGGCCCGCTTCCTGTAGCATCGTACCCATGGCACCATCGGCAACGATGACATCGCCGGACCGCAGACGGG
>CAYMHT010000012.1:0-40901 GCA_964390305.1 uncultured Anaerolineales bacterium | reverse complement strand
CAGTGACCGTTTGACTTTTGGCGGATTTGACGGTATGTTAAGCACGGTTGCTAGTGCCAGAGGCGCCGTCGTTGTTCTCACGACCGCTACAAAGCCACGGGGGTGATATCCATGGTCGAGGATCTGCGGGAACAGGTGATTCAGGATGAAGAACCCGATCTTGATGAGAGGGACCAAGGGTTCGCTCAGGTGTTGCTTGGCCTGCAACCGTGGCAGCGTCTCACCCTGGCCTTGCTGCTCTTCTTTGACGTCGCCCTGTGCGGGTGCATGGGCTTGGTGATGATGGGACGCGTGCTGCCACCGTTCTAGTTGGTCACCCGCCAGCGACAACTGAGACACGACACCCGGTTTGACAGAACCTCATATCGGGCCGCAGCCGCTGAAGGTCAACAGCTGGCTTGTCAGCGGCTTTCGTATCCCTCCGATACGCGAAGTAGAAAGAAGACTGGATGAACAACGACACGTCCCTGGTCTGGACATCGGCACCACGGAAGACATCACAGGTACGCTTTCCCGATGGTCGCACATTCGAGGCACCCGTCGGTACGCGGCTGGAACGGTACTTCCGCGCCGCCTTGGGACAGTCCAGGGTGCCTTTCATCGCAGCGTTGGTCAACGGCCGACTGCGAGAGTTGACCTACAGAGTGTGGACCGATGCGGCTGTCGAACCGCTGTTCCTATCCGATTCGGATGGTATCCGCATCTACCGGCGATCCCTGTCTTTCCTGCTCAT
Organism: uncultured Anaerolineales bacterium; assembly: GCA_964390305.1. Taxonomy (GTDB): domain Bacteria; phylum Chloroflexota; class Anaerolineae; order B4-G1; family B4-G1; genus SKLM01. Next base: position 40,168 of record CAYMHT010000012.1, on the reverse strand, counting down.
CACTGTCGTTCGCGAACTCTTTCCGGAGGCCTCCATCTTCGTGGATCACTCCTTGCCCTTCGGCGGATTCTTTTGCGAGGTCGCTGGACGAGAGTCTTTCAGCGAGGAGGAGTTGGCGGAGATTGAAGGTAGAATGCATCAGCTTGTGGAAGAGGACTTCCCGATCCAAGCGGAGCGCGTACCGCTCGGCGAGGCCATCGAGCTCTTCCGTGAGCGCGAGGAGATGGATAAGGCTCAGTTGCTGAGCCGCCGAGAAGAGGAGGACCTCAAGCTGTACAATCTGCGTGACTCGCGCGACTACTTCCACGGCTATATGGTACCCTCGACGGGCTATCTCCAGTACTTCACCCTTCACAAATGGCTACCAGGATTCGTATTGCAGTACCCGCGTCGGACGAACCCCACGGAGCTTGTCCCTGTCCGGGACTATCCTCAACTGACGGCCATCTTCAGAGAATACGGCAAGCGGCTGCGGCTGCTGGGCCTGGACTCTGTGAGCAGGCTGAACGAGGCTATCGACAGTGGGCGCATACGCGAGATTATCCTCGTCTCCGAAGCGCTCCACGAGCAGCGTATTTCGCGAATTGCGGATCGGATCAATCAGCGGGAGGATGTGCGGCTGGTGCTGATCGCAGGCCCCTCCGCTTCTGGCAAGACCACGTTCTCGAAGCGCCTTTCGATTCAATTGCTTGCCCAAGGCATTCAGCCTTTCCCTCTTGCGCTTGACGACTACTTTGTCGACCGAGAGAGCACGCCTCGAGATGCGAGCGGCAACTTCAACTTCGAAGCCCTGGAAGCCCTTGACGTCTCGCTGTTCAACGAGCATCTCCAAGGGTTGATGCGCGGAGAGGAGGTGCAGCTCCCTCGCTTCAATTTCAAGACTGGCAGGCGAGAGGAAGGAGAAAGGGTCCAGCTCGGACCTGATCACGTCGTCATCGTTGAGGGCATCCACGGACTGAATCCCCGTCTTGTGGTCGGCGTACCGGAAGAGCATGTCTATCGCATCTACGTGTCGGCTCTCACGCAGCTGAATATCGACCGTCACAATCGGGTGCCGACTACGGACACGCGGCTCATTCGCCGAGTCGTGCGGGATGCTACGTACCGGGGCTATACGGCTGAGGAGACGCTGGAGCACTGGGATATGGTACGGCGGGGGGAGAAGAAGTACGTCTTCCCCTACCAGGAGCACGCCGACATCATGTTTAACTCGGCACTCGTCTACGAACTGGCGGTGCTCAAGAAGTTGGCCGAGCCGCTTCTCCTGCAGGTCAAGCCTTCTAGTCCGCGGCGTGTGGAGGTCAAGCGTCTGCTCGCTCTGTTGCGGTGGTTCGAGACTGTCGGTACGGAGATGATCCCCGACAACTCCATCCTGCGAGAGTTCATTGGGCGGTCCATCCTGCGCGATTACGCACCGTGATCTAGGTTGGAACCCCCGCCTCCATCGCGCCTTGCTCCTTGCCGCAGTCAGCAGGGTTCTAGGGTCTCTCCTGCCAATACATCACGAGGGTCGACGGGGCTCCAGCGCCAGTACCTCTTGCGCTGTGCTCGCCGATCTTGCATTAGCCTGGCGTTGAGTCTGGATGCGCCAAGCGCAACCCGTCATCAGTCCTGCCAACCCCGTCCCACGATCCACACCGCCCGTAGTGCCCGGCGTTCGCGCGTTCCACTCCGGCGTCTGGCGACCTCCATGCGGCGACTGTCAAGCGTCCATTGTCAGGCGTCCACTGTCAGACGGCGACTGTCAAGCGTCCACTCAAGGGTGGTGTCATTCATTCCTCTGGATGGGGAATGACACAGACGAAGCGCAGTGGACCTTCCCCCGTGTTCCGATAGCCGTGAGGTTCGCCGGGTGGCACGTAGAGTGCGACGCCCGGGCGCATCACCTCTTCCCCGTCGGGTGATTCCGCTATACCTTCGCCTTCGAGCACGAAAATCTCGTGTTCGTACGGGTGCTGATGCGTCTCAAAAACAGCTGCGGGTTGGAACTCGATCACGCGCATGGCGAAGTTGGGTGCGCCCTCGGGCTTGCCGATCACCCACCGAATAGACTTATCTCCGCCTACGGGCTCTTCAGGAACATCGCGGAAGTCTCGACTCAGCATATCCACCTCCAGGACTAGTGAGGCTGACATCCTCCTCGCTGCACGGACAACCGCCGGCCCAGACCGAGAAGAAGGTTGGGAAGAGCGCGGACCGCCATCCGGCGATAGGAGGTTCTGCCAGCGAATAGACGAAGGAACTCACCCACAAAAAGGGGGTTTCGCACAGCCAGTTCGAAACATAGCCGGGGATAGGTGTAGAAGAGCTGGGCCCAGCGCTGCCCCCAGATTAGGTCGTGACCGATCCCGTGATGTACTCGCTGCGTGTACGTCTGAAGATCACCGGTCAGGACAGACTGCGCTGCCAACCGACCGCTGTCGACCGCGTGACGGATGCCCTCCCCCAGCAGCGGATCCATCAACCCGGCGGCGTCTCCCGCCAGGAGAACCCTTCCTTGCTGCAGCGGCTCGCGGTGTAGATGAATCGGCAGGGGATGGCCCCGCTGTCGTGCCGTGTCGACTTCGATCCCCAGTCGTCCCATCTCCTGCGCCAGGATGCGGCGCATGCTCCCGAAGCGGCCCTGAAGGGCACCGATTCCTACGGACAAGTGCCCTCCCTTCGGAAACACCCAGAGATAACCTCCTGGCGGCGTGCCAAAGATGAACAGCGCTGTATTCCCGTATGCCTTCAGGAGACGATCGGCGACGGGAACCTCAGCGGCGACGGCACCACCCATCCGCTTCTCCCGACGCAATCCGACGAGCCGTGCCACGCGGGAGTTCGCTCCGTCGGTGCCGATTAGATAGCGAGCACGGAAGTTCTCGCCGGTGGCGGTGACCACCGCCACCTCGGATTCCTCCTGCTCTATGGCCGTCACCGCTGATCGCTCGCGTAGTTCAGCCTGGGTGTGCCGCAGGATGTGGAAATCGAAGCGGTCGCGCATGACCATCGCAACGGCGCGATCCGGAAGGTCAGTCGTCGCCTCCCGGCCATCCCGGAAGCGAAAACGAACCCGTCGAAGCCAGCGCTCTATGACCTCGGAGAAGCTGAACGGGAAACGGTCGAAAACAACCTTTGGGACGCCGCCACCACACGGCTTGTACCGAGGCAACGGTTCTTTCTCAAGGATGACCACTCGCTGCCCCGCCTCCCCCAGCCAGTAGGCAGCAGAAGCGCCGGCCGGACCTGCCCCGACGATGATGACGTCGTAGTCCATCCCCTGCTCTAGCGAGGTTGCTTCCAGAAGCAGATCATCTGGTCGGGCCTGAAGTTGACTTGAACTAACTCCCAGCCTTCGCCGCCCACCGCACTGAGCAGGTGCTGGATTGCCTCAGTGAAGGGATTGGGACCCTCGTCGAAGTAGCAAGCTCCCCGATCGTCGCAGTAGATTGCGGCCGGTACTTCCTCCACCGTGCGAGGGAGGTTCTCCAAGATATCCTGGGCGTCATGAACCGTGATTCTGTAGCGCCAGCCGCTCATTGAGCTCCTTCCTGTTTGACGGTGTTTCATTCTATTGAGAGCACGATCGATTATAGCACAGGCCACGGGAGGGGAACAACCTATGAGGCACGTCTCCTTCGAGAAGACGGGCCTCCGTTGTTGCGGATGGAACGAAGCTAGGGGACGACGGCTGAAAATGGACAGGCCGGAACGCAGATCATGCATCCGTGACAGCGATGGCTATCGATGAACCGAGCATCGCCTGGATCAAGAGCCAAGATCGCCTTGGTCCGACACGCCTTGCGCGCCGGGCATCCCTCGCACGTCCGGCACTTGCCCTCGTCGATGTGCGGGGTCCCCGCCGCCGGTGGGTCAGTGATTACCGTCACACCCCTCCCACGGACTAGTGGCTCCAGTCGGGTCGGAGCTTTTCACGGCCGTGCAGATAACGGTCGACGGCTATGGCAGCCTCGACGCCCTCTGCTGCGGCGATCACCGCCTGCTTCACGTGTGTGCACAGCACGTCCCCGACGGCGAAGACGCCATCCACACTTGTCTGGAAGCTCTCCCCCACCGTCAGGCACCCCTCCTCGTTGGTCGGCACTTGATCGTCCAGGAAATCGGTGATGGGAAGGTTTCCCTGGAGATACACGAAAACCCCGTCGACCTCAATGGTTTCTTCCTCGCCTTGCTTCACGACGTGGACAGCATCTACCCGGTTCTCACCCACGATCTCTCTGATTCGGGTAGACGCATGAATGGTCACCTTGTCGTGCGCTCTCAATTCTTCCACCAACTCCTCCGGGGCACGCAGGTCGGACGTCGGATTCAGGACGTGAACCCGGGAGGCAAAGCGAGTCAACGTCAGCGCCTCCTCTATGGCCTCGTCATTGTTGCCTGCGACAGCCACCTCTTTGTCCCGGAAGAAGGCCCCGTCGCAGGTGGCGCAGTAGCTCACCCCCCGCCCCAACAGGCGCTCTTCGCCCGGGAAGCGTCTGGTTCGCCCCATCGCGCCGGTGGCGATGATCACCGCGCGACCTTGATATCCTTCCGCCCCCGTCCAGACTTGTTTCGGGTCGCCCTTCAGGTCTACGCGCAGCACCTTCTCGTCCACAAACGTGGCGCCGAATGAGCGTGCCTGATCTCGCATACGGCGCACGAGCTCTACACCGGCGATCGGCTCGGGCAGGCCGGGGTAGTTGGCGATTTCCGAGGCCATTCCCAGCGCCCCGGCGGTCAGTCCCTTATCGATCACCACCGTCTTGAGATCGGCTCGAGCGGTGTAGATGGCTGCACTGCCTCCCGCTGGCCCCCCACCGATGATGATCACGTCGTAGACATCTGGCTTCGGGGGTTCTTCGGTCACGAAGTCAAGGTTCATCTTTGACAGTCTCCTCCCGCGTGATTAGGCACACCCGCCGAGGTAGCGCTCTGCTTCCATCGCCGCGATAGCACCGGTACCCGCGGCGGTTACCACCTGGCGATAGCGCGGATCCTGGACGTCACCGGCCACGAAGACGCCCGGCACGTTCGTGTGCTGACGGCGGTCCGAGACAATGTAGCCGTTCGAGTCCAGTTCCAACTGACCGACGAATAGATCTGACTTCGGCTCCATGCCGATGTAGACGAAGACCCCGTCGGTCTTCACCATCGCGGTCTCCCCGTCTTTCACGTTGCGCACCCGGACGCCAGTGACGGTTTGATCGCCTAGTACCTCCTCCACCACAGAGTCCCATATGAAATCGATCTTGGGATTGGCGAACGCCTGTTCCTGAAAGATCTTTGTAGCCCTAAGCTCGTCGCGGCGGTGGATGACGGTCACCCTCTCCGCAAACCTGGTGAGAAACAAGGACTCATCGATGGCCGCGTCACCGCCACCGACCACGATAACGTCCTTATCCTGGTAGAAGAATCCATCGCAAGTGGCGCAGGAGGAGACCCCTCTTCCGTAGAACTTGTCCTCGCCTCGTATACCCAGACGCCGAGGAGTCGCGCCCGTGGCGACGATCACCGTTTGAGCTTGATACGCGTTCCGTTCGGTCCGGATGCCGAAAGGCGGCTCCGAGAGACCGACCTCTATTACCGTCTCTGCGACGACCTCGGCGCCAAAGCGCTCGGCCTGGCCCTGAAAGCGTCGGGCGAGCTCCCCGCCGGCGACACCCTCGGGGAAACCGGGAAAGTTCTCTACCCCAGAGGTGTTAGCAGGTTGACCGCCGAGCAGTGTACCGGCACAGACGTGGGTGGAGAGTCGAGCGCGGCCTGCGTAAATGGCAGCGGTTAACCCGGCCGGGCCACCGCCGATGATGATCAGTTCGTAAGTCGGAGGGGCTTCTTCCCCCTGCTCCGGCCCGAAGGGCGCAATCTTCGGCTCAATCTCCATCAGCACTACGCCTCCTCAGCATCCAGTGCTTCCTGGACTTTCTGCAGCACCATCGGCTCCGTCGCTGCGCCCTCTATGTGTGTCGACTCATTGATCACTGTGCGAGGCACCCCCATGACCTGGTATTTGGTGGCGAGATGGGGGAATTCTTGGGCCTCGATCATGTCGGCCTGCACCATGGGGCTGGCCACAGCCATGTGGTGCGCCAGCACGACGGCTTGCGGGCAGTAGGGGCAGGTGGGGGTGACGAAGACTTGAATATGGACTGGCTCGCTCAGCGCCGACAGAGCGTCCACGGTCTCCTCAGTGAGATCTGGCTCCCCCACCGCTGCGGTTCGAATCGCCTCCAGCAACGAGGTGAACTCGTAGCCTGAGGGAATGCCGTAGAACCGGATACCGTATTCGTCTTTGCCAATCACGACAACGGCGGGAATCTTGTCGACTCCGAGTTCCTCCGCTCTGTCTTCGTCGGCAACGAAGTCGTAGATGTCCGCCGTTATCTGCTCGGACAGCTCGGCGACCTCTTGGATCAGCTGGCGCGTCTCGCTACAGTATTGACACTCGAACTCCTGAGTGAACATCACCAGACGCACTGGACCCGCCAGTTCGGCCATCTGTTGTCTCACTTGCTCCTTGATCTCTGCGTTGAGAAGGGGCATCTATGAATCTCCTCTAGTCTATCCTCTGCTACTGCAGAGTGGCCGGGGCTCTACGATAGTCTGGACAAGGCCATTGCCAATGCATCGGCAATTTCTTCGGCTGACCCGTCCGAAGCGACGCACTCAGTGGCGTAGGATCGCACCAGAGCGACGGTCGCCTGATGAGCGGCCGACCGCACCGCAGCCAGCTGTTGCAGAATCTCGCTGCAGTCACGATCTTCCTCGATCATCCGCGCCACACCGCGTGCTTGACCCTCAATCCGTCGGATGCGTCCCAGTAGCCTGGCCTTGGCCTCTGAATCAGCTAATTTCACGTCAGTCCTCCGTGGAGGCGCACGGCCTCCTATTGGCCCGTTCCTCAGACGGGACCGGGACCACAGGCAGCGCTGGCATCGTGTCTTCCGCCAGCGCCCCCGACGCCGAATAGCGACACGGCCTTCTTGACTCGCGTGCTCCCGCAGCGGGGGCACTCGGGCTCGCTCCGCTGTGTAGCGGAACGTACAAACACGTCGAACTCCTTGCCGCACTTCTCACAACGATACTCGTATATAGGCATACGGATTTCCCTCCACAGTGCCTGGGGCTCCACACCCACAGGCTGCCCCTGCGACCTCGGACGATACTCAGTAGGGGTATAGTTTAACATGACTCGCTGAAGTGTCAAATCGACTTGTTGATTGAGCCACGTCTTAGTATACTTGAAAGCCGTGTGGGATGTTTCTGGCCTTCGATGGTACACCAGAGGCAGTCCTGTTCTTGGACCGGGCGATCGTCGTTGAACGCGGCTTCATCGCCGGCGCTCCGGGATGTCTGGAGCGTGCCGAGTACCACTGACGGACTCGTCTCCATGGCCTTGGGATAGCGCGAGAGAGGAGGGCGGTTGACGATGCGTCTCGCTGTGCTTTCGGATATTCACGGTAACCTTCTGGCGCTGCAGGCTGTGCTGGCCGACATTCAGGCGCGCGATCGTCCGGACGCCTACTGGATTCTTGGAGACTTGGCAGCCTTCTGCCCGTGGCCAGCGGACACGCTGGCCAGGCTGCGAGGCCTGCCCGACGCAGACTTCCTGCGCGGCAATACCGACCGCTACCTCGTCACCGGACGGCGTCCGGCTGCTCCGGTCGAGTCACGGCAGGACTGGGAACGTATGCCAGAAACCCTGAGGCTACGCGACGCCACCTTCCGGTGGGCTGTGGAGCGTCTCTCCTACAAGAACTTCGAGTTCTTGCGCGACTTGCCGACACAGCTGCGGAAGAACGTCCCAGGGTATGGGGAGATTCTCGCCGTCCACGCCACCCCAGAGGATGATGAGACCAACCTGTATCCCGACAGTCCCCAGGATCAGCTACGGTTATACGTCTCCCAGGTCGAGGCGCGACTGATGTTGTATGGGCATACCCACCGGGCCATGGACCGCCCCGTGGATGGCGTCAGACTGGTCAATAGCGGCAGCGTGGGTATTCCTCTGGACGGCGATCCACGGCCTGCGTACGCGTTGCTTGACTTCGAGGACGCCTCCTGTAAGGTCACGCTGCACCGGGTGGAGTATGATCGCGAGCGAGTCCTTGACGAGATGGAACGGGTTGACCATCCTGGACTGCCGTGGATCGGACGGATGATTCGAGAGGCGGGGTCATAAGCGGGCGAGGTCACTGAGCTAGAGCGATCCGACATGCCACAGGTCGCCGATGGCTTGGCCCCTCTCTGTCGGATGGCTTGGGAGGAGCATTGGAACAACTAGAACGCGCCAAACAGGAGTGGCGGGAGGAGACCGTGAGGCCGGCGCTCAAGCGCTTCCCTGAACGTCGGGAGACGTTCGAGACGTTCTCTGGCATCCCTCTGAAGCGTGCCTACACGCCCGCTGACGCCGACATCGATTATCTCAACGACGTCGGCTTCCCGGGTCAATACCCCTTTGTCCGCGGGGTCTACCCCACGATGTATCGCGGCCGGCTGTGGACCATGCGACAGTATGCCGGCTATGCCTCTGCCCGCGAGTCGAACGCGCGCTACAAGTATCTCCTGGAACAAGGCCAGACGGGCCTTTCCGTGGCCTTCGACCTTCCCACACAGCTGGGCTACGACGCCGACGACCCGCTCGCCCAGGGGGAGGTGGGAAAGGTTGGAGTCTCCATCAGTAGCCTGGATGATATGCGCCGGCTGTTTTACGACATCCCTCTGGAGAGGGTCAGTACCTCGATGACGATCAATGCTCCGGCGGCCGTGCTGCTCGCCATGTACGTCGCCGTGGCAAAAGAGCAGGGCGTCGATCCTCGTCAACTGCGGGGCACCGTTCAGAACGATATCCTGAAAGAGTATGTGGCGCGAGGCACGTACATCTTCCCTCCGCGGGAGTCGATGCGTCTGGTGACCGACATTTTCGACTACTGCGCCGCTGAGATTCCGAGATGGAACACCATCAGCATCAGCGGCTACCACATCCGCGAGGCCGGATCCACGGCTGTCCAGGAGATCGCCTTTACCCTGTCCAACGCCATTGCCTATATTGAAGCGGCACTGGCAGCCGGCCTCGAGATCGATACCTTTGCCCCTCGCCTGTCCTTCTTCTTCAGCGCGCACAACGACTTCTTGGAGGAGATCGCGAAGTTTCGCGCCGCTCGTCGCTTGTGGGCCCGCCTGATGAAGACTCGGTTCCGGGCCGGCAACCCGCGCTCGTGGACATTGCGCTTCCACACCCAGACTGCTGGCTCTTCGCTTACCGCGCAGCAACCGGAGGTCAACGTGGTTCGCGTGACGCTTCAGGCGCTGGCAGCAGTGCTGGGCGGTACTCAGTCCCTCCATACCAACTCTCGCGACGAGGCGCTGTGGCTGCCCACCGAGGAATCGGTTCGTCTTGCACTGCGGACCCAGCAGATCATCGCACACGAGTCGGGTGTTCCTAACACCATCGATCCGGTCGCTGGCTCCTATGCGATCGAGCACCTCACCGATGAGATCGAGCAGCGGGCAAGAGACTACATCGCGAAGATCGACTCGATGGGAGGGGCCCTGCCGGCCATTGAGCAGGCATATGTCCAGCAGCAGATTGCCGATGCGGCCTACCGGTATCAGAGGGAGATCGAGGAGAGAGACCAGATCATCGTTGGCGTCAACGCCTATGAGATTGAGGAAGAAAGAGCAGGGCTGGAGCAGCTGACCGTCGACCCGGCTATCGAGGATCGGCAGCGGGCGCGCTTGACGGCATTGCGCGCTCGTCGGGATGAGAAGCGCGTGTCCAGCGCACTGGCTCAAATTGCACAGGCAGCCCGCGAGAGTGGCACCGCCCTCATGCCGTTGTTCATCGCGGCGGTGGAGGCAGATTGCACCTTGGGCGAAATCTGCAATGTGCTACGAGACGTGTGGGGTGAGTATCAACCACGGGTAAGTGTCTAGGTGGCGACTGTTGCTGCCAAAGTGGAGGCTGGTTTATGACGCTGCGTATTGATCACGTCGCTATTGTTGTGCGCAGTCTTGATGAGGCTCTGGGCTTCTACAGGGATGGGCTAGGGCTGGACGTTGCTGAACGCCGCGAAGTTCCGGAGGAAGGGGTCGAGATCGCCTCCCTCAGCCTCGCGCGAGGGAGAATCGAGCTGATGCGACCTCTGAGCGATGAAAGTGGGGTGGCTCGGTTCCTGGAGAAGCGGGGTGAAGGGTTGCACCATATCTGTCTCATCGTTGACGACATTGTAGCGGCGATGGAGCAGCTGCGACAGGCCGGGGCCGATCTGATCACAGGCGAGCCTCAGGTAGGCGCCGACGGTACCCGGTACGTGTTTATTCATCCCAGGTCGGCGCACGGCGTGCTTCTGGAGCTTTACGAGGAATCGGTGTGAGTGAGCGCCGGCGTGATTCGACTATGACGCGTTCAATGCCGGTGAGCAGGAGCGATTGGCGTGTATACCGTGCGAGCAGCTCTTGACTGATCTGGTGGCGGCTCGCCAACGGACGGTCGCGTGGGTAGAGGGACTTGAGGACGCAGAGCTGGATCGGACGGGGTGCCATCCGGCGTTGGGAGAGATCACCCTTGAGGCCTTCATCCATGCCATGTACGGCCATCAGCTGATCCATATGCGGGATCTAGAGCGGGTTCTGAGTTGATGTGGAGTGCGTGATATGGCGCTGTCAGCAGGGGTGACAGCGCTGGTTGTTTGAGATACATCTATGCCGTGTGGAGGACCTTATGGAAGAGAAGTCGGAGATTCGTGTGCAGGCGGAACCTCTGAAGGACTTCTGTGTGCGGGTGCTTCAGAGAATGAACGTCCCGGAAGACGACGCGCGTATCACAGCCGACGTGCTGGTTATGGCTGACCTGCGGGGCATCAACAGTCACGGGGTCGCCCGGCTTCGGCGCTATGTCGATGGGCTCCGGGATGGGGTCATGGTCGCTCAGCCAGACACCCATAGAGTGGTCGAGACCCCGACGACGCTTGTCATCGATGCCGATGGTGGCCTGGGGCAGCCAGTTTCGCACCGGGCGATGGAAGGGGCGATTCGGAAGGCCATGGAGTTCGGCTCCGGGTTCGCCGCGGTGCGCGATTCGAATCACTTTGGCATCGCGGGCTACTACTCGATGATGGCGTTGGAGCATGATTGCATCGGCATCTCAACGACGAATGCCGCCGTTCTGGTGGTGCCAACCTTCGGGAGGGATGCGATGCTGGGCACCAATCCTATCTCCGTGGCGGTCCCCGCAGCCGAAGAACGGCCCTTTGTTCTCGATATGGCAACCAGCACGGTGCCTCGGGGGAAGCTCGAGGTCTATCGTCGACTGGAGAAGTCCATTCCCTTGGGCTGGGCTACCGATGAGGCTGGGGAGCCCACCACGGACCCGGGGCGCGTGTTGGAGAACCTTGAGGGACGCGTGGGCGGCGGACTGCTGCCCTTGGGCGGTGCCGGAGAACTGCTCGGTGGTCACAAAGGGTATGGGCTGGCGCTGCTGGTCGACATCCTGTCCGGTGTCCTCGCTGGGGCGGCTTATGCGAATCTGGTCTACCCTCGCGATGATGAAGGGAATCCGCTGCCTTCCGCCATCGGGCATTTCTTTGGCGCGTGGCGCGTGGACGCGTTCCGGCCCGTGGATGAGTTCAAGGCTGCGGTGGGCGATTTGGAGCGACGCCTCAAGAATGCGCCTCGAGCGGAGGGTCGGGACCGCATTTACGTCCACGGTGAGAAGGAGTATGAAGAGACGGAGCGAAATCTGCGCATGGGTGTCCCGCTCAATCCCAAGGTCGCAGCCGACTTGCAGGCGATCGGCGATGAACTGGGAGTAAGCTACGACCTGGAGTAAGTAGCCAACCCCCTGAGCGTCGAGGGCATCTTGTACAGAGAGGTCAGGGAGGGAGTGTGAGTGGTCTGGAGCCCATGGCCAAGTTGTTGGTCGGGATGGGGATTGCGCTGATTCTCCTTGGAGGACTGGTGTGGCTGCTGTCCAGAACGGGATTCTGGGGTCAGCTCCCGGGAGACATCCGCATCGAGCGTGACGGCTTCACCTGCCTCATTCCCCTGGCCAGCTCAATCATCCTCAGCATTTTGCTCACGATCGTCTTAAACGTCATCGTGCGGCTCATCAATCGCTGAAAGGGGGAAGATGTGACTCGAGTGCCGGGGCTTGCCAACGTGCTTCCACTGCTCCCCGTCCTGCTTGCTCATCTGACCGGAGCAGTGGTCGCGCTCATCTTGCTCGTTCGTTCCGAGAGAAGACGCACTGTCCCCATCTTTGCCCTGCTGGGGTTCGGTCTGCTCTCAATCCTCGACCTGGCGGAGATGGCCCGGGGGTCGCTAATCAGGTTGCTGTCGCACGGGACCGCGACGGGGATCCGCCTCGCCAACACGGGCGTCGGTTGCTGCTACAGCATGTTCGACGTTGCGGCTGTTCTGTGCCTGGTCATCGCAGTCTGGCAGGCCACATCGGGCGCCGGGATGGGGGAAGCTGAACCGCGCCCCAGGTCGGAAGGTTCAGAGAGGGCCTAGCCACAGTCGGTGAAGACGGCTGAGTTCGACTACGAGCTGCCTCCTGAGCTGATCGCCCAGAAGCCCATCACCCCTCGGGACGCGTCGCGTCTCATGGTGGTGGATCGCCGCGAGAAGACGATCTCTCACCACCGTTTCTACGACCTTCCAGAGTTTCTTGAGCCGGGCGATCTGCTGGTGCACAACCAGACGCGGGTGGTTCGCGCCCGCCTGTTTGCCGAAAAGCCCACGGGCGGGAAGGTGGAGATCCTCCTGTTGCGACGACGGGACGATCGTGTCTGGGAGGCGTTGGTCGGTGGCAGACGGGTGCGCCCAGGTCTGGCCCTCGCGCTTCTTGATGGGCCGGAGGGGACTCCTATGGGCGCGACAGCCGAGGTGCTTGAACGCGGCGAGCGCGCGGTACGCGTGTTGGAGTTCGACCGCCCTGTGCTTCCGCTGGCGCGGAAGATAGGGGTCACGCCGCTTCCTCCGTATATCCACGAGACCCTGAAGGACGATGGGCGCTACCAGACTGTCTACGCGTCTAAGCCAGGCTCTGCAGCCGCACCGACCGCCGGGCTCCACTTCACGCCGGAGTTGTTGCTTGAGCTGCGGGCGAAGGGAGTCCGATCTGAGTTTGTCACCCTTCATATCGGACTGGACACCTTCCAGCCTGTCCGTGAAGAGCAGATCGAGGACCACGAGATGCACACCGAGTACTGCTCGCTGTCCCCGGAGGTGGCAAGGCGCATCAATCAAACCAAGTTGGAGGGACACCGAGTCGTGGCCGTGGGTACGACGAGCGTGCGCGTCCTTGAGACGGCGGCCCTCGCAGCGGCCGACGGCGAAGGCTGTGCTGGCCCCTGTCCGCGGCGGAAGGTTGCTGCCTTCGAGCGAGAGACCGACCTTTTCATCTACCCTGGTTACGAGTTTCGCGCGGTCGATGCCCTGATTACCAACTTCCACCTGCCGCGTTCGACGTTACTGATGCTGGTGGCGGCTTTCGCGGGCAAGGACCTGATCGACCGAGCCTACGTCGATGCCGTCGAACATCGGTATCGCTTCTACAGCTTCGGCGACGCAATGTTGATCCTCTAGGCCGTCGCCTCGACGATGCAGCTCAACGGGCATCGACGGCTTTGCGCATGCACCTCAACTAGTTGGACATATCTTCGTTTCGTGCTATAAATAGCGGCTGTGTGTTTACGTAGTAGCTGAAGCTCATTCACAAACCCATCAACAAGGAGGCAAAATGAGAGTAACCATAGACCGCGAAGAATGCATCGAATGCGGATCCTGCTACGCTGACTGCCCAGAGGTCTTCGAGGAGAACCCGGACGACTTCTTCAGCCAAATCGTGGAAGAGTACCGGGTAGACGACGACCTGGGCGTCGGAGAGGTGCCCGATGATCTGGCGGACTGCGTGGAAGATGCCGCGTACGCGTGTCCGGTAGAGATCATCCACGTCGAAGAGTAGCCGCGCCGAATACAGTGCTGAAAGAATCACGACAGTTGTCGTGAAAGACGACCGCCTTCCGTGAAGTCTGAGGAAGGCGGTCGTTCTTGCGTCAATGGGATCTAGAACGTCCGCCGAGTCGTCTGTCACGGCGGTCCGGGCCTACCCAGTGGCTCGCTTTGGGTCTAGAGAAAAGGTACGTCGGGATCGCCGGCCCGACGCCCGCATTCGGGGCTACGGCAGATAGATGTGAGGATCGACTGGCCGGTCCCGGTAGCGTAGCTCGAAGTGCAGATGTGGGCCTGTCGAATTGCCTGTTGTGCCGGCTCGTCCGAGCGTCTGTCCCTGTCGTAGGTGCTGTCCTACCTCGACTCCAATCTCGATCAGGTGCGCGTAGTAGGAGCGCCAGTCGCTCCCATGCTCCAGAATCACCAGATTCCCGTAGCCGCCGGCCCAATCAGCGAAGACCACTTCCCCATCGGCGACGGCGACGATAGGGTCCCATAGCTTCGCTGCTATGTCGAGCCCCACGTGGCTGGGATTGTCGGGGTCATGATACGTCCAACCGGAGATTCCGCGTCGCGTCGTCGGCCACTGGAACTGTGTCGCCGCCACAGCCGCACCGCTGGCGGGGGTCGTGCCAGGCCGGGGCGGCAGCGTGACCACAGGCGTCGCTTCACCGGCCCCGTCAGACAGGGTCAGTCGGAGAGAATAACGACCTGGCGAGTCCCCCCTGGGTGCCACCTCAACCCGGTAAACCCCTGTAGAGGGAAGCGCGGATTGGAGCAAATAGGGGGGAAGGAATACGGATCCCTGCCTCTCAACCAGGACGCCACCGTCGGGGGCGAGGAGACGGACGATCATCTCTCCGTCTACGTTCGAGCCTGACCCCGGATGCAGCCACGTCTCGATGGTGGCTGATTGCCCAGCATGTCCTTGAAACGCCCACTCATCAGGGGCCTCGGCGCCGAGGGTGCTCTCCTCGGAGCTACCCGGTGCGATCCACAGCGTACGTCGGGGGCGAGGCGTCGGGGACTTATCGACAACCACCACGGCCGGCACCATCCTGCGGCGGGCCAGCACTGCGCCGCCCGTGTAGGCCAGCGCCGCCAGTGTGGCGACCATCGCCACGCCTCCGAACAGGGTGAGCGCTCCGGGGCTCTTGGTCAGCTTCATTCTAGAATGATCCGCCGCTGACTGTGGGCAGCTATCCTGCCACTCATATTGGTCTCCGGGGCCCTGGGTCCCGCAGCCAGGGAGAGCGCGTGAGCTTGTGACCAGGAACGTCCGGAAGGGCTAGTGCTCGATCAACTTCCCCTGCATATCAGCCGGCACGTGAACTCCCATGACGTCCAGGATGGTGGGAGCGATGTCCATAAGCTGCAGGCCGTCTAGGCATTCTCCTCCGTGGTCTCTGCGGGGATCCCAGAGGACGAAAACTCCGTCTTGAGCGTGATTGGCGTGGTCTGGTCCTATGTCGTTCTCAAAGGTGTAAACGTCTGGCAAGCCGAAGGAGCCGACGGAGCGCCAGCGGAGATTCCCGAAGTAGACCATCAGATCCGGCGCGACGTTGCGTACCTCGCGATAGATGTCTTCGGGTCTGAAGGCCACCGTCCCCATGGGCCTTCCCTCGTGATCCGGAATCGCCTCAATCCTCTCCTTCAGATCGTCTCGTGTCCTCTCGTATTGATCCGGCGGAACCCTGCCGTGAGGCTCCCTTCCCTCTACGTTCATGAAGATGCGTCCATAGTAGCCCCCGGCTCCCCAGGCAGTGGTCTTCTCCCAGTCGACCTCGACTTTCTCAAATGGAACCAGGCCTTCATAGATGGGCTCATCCTTAAGCACCAGGAGACCTTCCTGGCGTAGCCACTCGTTGATGGCCAAACCGCCTTCCATGGCTTGCCCACCGTGGTCAGACACCACCATCACGATCGTGTCATCGTCCAACATCCCAAGCAGCTGGCCGAGTTCGCGATCCAGGTGGCGGTAGTAGCCCGGGATGGCGTCCTCGTAAGGGTTGCCAGGTTCGAATTTGTTGTGACTCGGGTCCCAGAATTTCCACATACCGTGGTGGATGCGATCCAGGCCTATCTCGACGAACATGAAGAAGTCCCACGGTTTCTCTCGGACAAGGTACTTGATGACCTCGAAGCGCTTCTCGGTCATGTCCTGGATCTGCCTCAGGAGAAAGTCCTTGTCCTCGGTACGGAACTGAGGCACATCGACGTCGTACGTCTCGCCGTCCAGCACGCGATCTATCTCGTATCGCAGCTCAGCAGGGAAGGTGTAGTCGCGGTCAGTGTTGGGGGTGAGGAAACCACCGATCAGATACCCGCTGAGGGGCCGTATTGGGTAAGTCTGGGGGACACCAACGACCACGGACGTCTTGTCGGCTTCTCCCAGGACGTCCCATACTCTGGGCTCGTGGACAGCATTCCCAGTGGCGATGTTCATACGGTTGTAGGAGTGATCGGCGCGGTTTCGGAAGCCATAGAAGCCGAGCACGCCCGGATCCTTACTGGTCAGCATTGAGGTCCAGGCCGGGACAGTGATGCAGGGTATGGAGCTAGAGAGCGCCCCATAGATTCCCTCGTCGATGAGACGGCTCAGGTTTGGTAGCTGATCTTTCAACCCCAAATCGTTTTCGTCGCCGCTCTCGAACAGCACCGGCGGCGGGGCGCAGTCGAGCCCGAAGACCATGACATTGGGCTCCTTGCGGCGCCTGAGGAATCGCAGCATGATCTACTCGTCGTCCTTCATGCCCTCCAACAGCACTCTTGCGACCTCCGGGCGAGTGAACTCCTCCGGTAGCATCTCTCCGCGCCGCAGCCTCTCGCGCACTTCCGTGCCACTCAGGTAGACCCAGTTCTCTGGATCGTGAGGACAAGTCTTGGCGGACACGATACCCCCACACTTCTTGCAGTAGAAGGCGTACTCGAACTTGAAGGGGATGATGCCGATCTCCTCCTGGGCGAATTGGTCGAAGATGTCCTGGGCCTCGTAGGTGCCGTAGTAGTCTCCCACGCCGGCATGATCACGACCCACGATGAAATGGGTGCAACCATAGTTCTTACGCGCGACGGCGTGAAAGAGCGCCTCACGAGGCCCGGCATAGCGCATCGCGGCCGGGAAGACGCCCAGTAACACGCGATCGGCAGGATAATAGTCCCGCAGGATCGTCCGATAGGAGGCAATCCGCACGTCGGCAGGAATGTCATCCTCTTTCGTCTCGCCGACCAGCGGGTGGATGAAGAGGCCGTCGACGATCTCCAATGCCGTCTTCTGGAGATACTCGTGGGCGCGATGAATGGGGTTGCGGGTCTGGAAGCCGACGACGCTGCGCCATCCGCGCCGGGCGAACATGCGCCGAGTCTGAGCGGGCGTATGACGAAGCTCCGGGAACTCCATCTTCATGGCCGTGGTCCAGTCCACTAACCAGATGTCCCCACCCAAAACGACCTCGCCGCGCTGATATAGCTGGGCCACCCCGGGATGGACCTCTTCGGTCGTCCGATAGACCTGATGGGCCTCGTGTTCCTTGACCTCGCGCTTATACGGATACTTCTCCGCCACTTCCATGACGGCCAGCACCCGGTCGTCCTCGCACAAGGCGATTTCCTGCCCTTCCTGGACATCTGCAGCCAGGTCTTGGCTCACCGCCAGCGTCACGGGCATCGGCCAGAGGATACCGTTGGCGAGTCGCATCTCGTCGACGCAGCGATCGTAGTCAGCTTTGCGCATGAAGCCAGTGAGAGGACTCAGCGCTCCGGTCGCGATGAGCTCAAGGTCGGAAAGCCCCATCGTGTCGAGATGGGCCTTGGTCATCTGCTCGGCGCGCTCACGGACGGCCTCTCGCATCTCACCGCGCAATACGCGATCCACCAGGGCACCCCCGTGGGGTCGAATGATGTCCGAGTATGGTTGGTCCAACGTGTCTGCTCCTTACCTTGTTCAGCGCCGGCTACGGCGTCCCGTTACCAGGAGTCGAGCTGGCACCATATTAGTCACAGCCAAAAAAGAAGCGCACCTGCCTCGTTGCCAATGGTGCGAGGCAGCGCGCCGTCATGTGCCGTCTCCCGAGCTCGGTTTGACACGATTCTATCACGATGGCCGAGCGTGTCAACCAACGAGCGCGGGAGGAAGGTATTCAGGCCGCGGGTCCCGCTGCCTTCGGCCGGCTGGCGACGGGCTTGACCTGGCGGGCTGCTCCACTGGCGCGCCTCTGGCCTGGGCAGTGATGAACCGTCGCGTCCGAGGGCGAGTTTGGGCGGTCGCTATATCTCTCGGGCGTAGACACGATGGTTCTTGTACGGCTCCGCCCCGATGTTGGCCAGATCGCGCCTCATCTGTACGGCCGACTCTGCCACCTGGGTCAGCTCTGCGTGCATGAAATCGAACTGACTCTTGACCGTCTTCTCCATCTCGGAGTACATTAGCGCGTTTCCGCCCAACCCCTGATACTCCGGCACGATCCCAGCGCCGTTGAGGCTGATCCATTTTGTCCGTCTCATATCAAGCAGAAGGTGGAAGATGCCGAAAGGCAACAGACGTCCATTTGCTCGCTGTAATCCCCTTGACACGTCCGGGAAACCCAGGATAAATCCGACGATCTCATCTTCGTGCAGGATCACTTTGACCAGTCGGGGGTTGGCCGCCAGCACCAGATCGTTGAATACGAAATCGATCTCATTCTGGGTGAGGGGGTAGTATTCCCAGTTATCGACGAACGTCCTGTTATACGTGGCCCCGATTCGGTCCTTCCATCTCTTTATTTCGAGTTTCGACCTGAAGTGATGCACTGACAAGTTGCGGCGCTGTTTGACGCGCTCAGCGATGCGGTGGATACGCTCCGGAAGGTTGAAGTCGGGCACCCTGATGTACGTGGAGACAAAGTCTACCTCCTTCTCGAAACCCAGGGCCTCAACCAGACAGGGATAGTAGGGGTAGTTATAATTCATCATCATCATCATCTGACGATGCTCCGTGCCCTTCACCTGGATGCCATAGCCATCGAAGGGGCTGAAGCCCTTCGGCCCTACGATTTCGTTGAGGCCCCTTTTGCGTGCCCACTCGAAGACCCGTTCGAAGAGGGCCTCCGCTACGTCCTGATCGTCGACGCATTCGAAAAGATAGAACTGCGCCTCGCGCGTTCCGTGGTATGCATTGAAGTGACGGTTCTCCAGCGCCGCTATGCGTGCTACGTCTCGACCACCGTCGACAGCGACGAAGAAGTCGGCGTCGGAATGTTCATAGAAAGGATGCTTCTCACGGTCAAGCATCGTGCGGACGTCTACTCGCAACGGAGGAACCCACTGTGGGCAGTCAGCGTAGAGCCTGAACGGTATGTCGATGAAGCGTTCCACTTGGGCCTTCGAGCTCGTGTCAACCTTTTCCACCGTGATCACAGGAGTTCTCCTTTGTCTGATCGTCAGCCAGTGCCCTAACCGTGGCTCTCATGCTCCAGCCAGTTGCGATTGAGTTGCGGCGACGCGTTCGTCTGGAAAGAGTCGACGAGGCCGATGATTCTCCGAATTCTACGTCAGTTCTTCCTCTTTGTCCATCGGCGCATCATCCGATTTGCCAGCCGTCGCCACGGAAGTATACTTTGAGCAGAAAAGCCTGTCTCATCGAAGGAGGATTGCCCGTGATCTCGAAAGAGGAAGCCTTGAACATCCTGAAGGAGAATATCTCCAACGAGAATCTTCGCAAGCATCATTACGCCGTGGCGGCGGCCATGCGGGCCTTGGCCGAGGCGTTAGGCGGGGACCCAGACAGATGGGAGATCGTAGGCCTGCTGCACGACGCCGATTACGAGGAGACGAAGGATGACCCCGAGCGCCACGCATTGGTCATCGCCGAGCAACTGGAGAAGCGGGGGGTCTCGGAGGAGGCCGTGCGTGCTATTAAGGCGCACAACTACGAGCATCTGGGGGTCATGCCGCAGACCGAGATGGAGTGGTCTCTGGTGACCTGTGATGACCTGACCGGTCTAATCGTGGCTGTGGCTCTGGTTCACCCGACCAAGCTGGACGGGGTATCTGTCGAATCGGTGATGAAGAAGTTTGACTCCAAGTCTTTTGCCTCGGGCGCCGACCGGGAGAGGATCCGGCTCTGCGAAGAAAAGTTGGACGTACCGTTGGAGGAGTTCATCGGCATCGTCTTGGAGGCCATGAAGGAGCGGTCAGACCGCCTGGGCCTTTAGGCGAACGCTGTCTCCGTTGTCGCCCTCGCGAAGACAACCGGCTAACCAACCCGGTCACTCCCAGCTACATGAAGTCGCCGCGGAACGCGGGTCGGCCCGCCGTGAAGAGCATCGTCTGAGTTCCTGGGCAGGTGACCTGACTCGTTTGACTCAGGCAGGTGGCCCCCACCGCTGGCGGCTCTTCGCGCCTGAGCTGGACTGTCTCCCCCCCTGGTCTGAGACAGGATCGTCGGCGGGTTCTCGTCACTCTCTGGAATCCGTTTCTGGGCCTTCAGACGGGGTGGCACGGCAGCGGCTGACCAACTTGTCAACGGACCGGTTCGACATATACTTGCCGTCGACGATTGTTCGTGATTCCATCAGGAGGTGTTGGCCTTGTCAATTCAGGAAGCCGCGCTTCACGGTGAGCTTGTGCTCTATCTTCGCGATCGTTTGGCGGAGTTGCTCGCCGGGGAGGACGGCGATATTGAGGGTGCCCGAGCGCGACTTGACGCGATCATCCGCGAATGGTTCTTCACGCCGCAGAGTAAGCTTCACGGCTGTGCGCCGCGCGAGCTGATCTGGGCTGAGCGCAGAGGCGAGCCGAATCCTGTCCATCCAGGGCACCTGGATGAGTTCTTCGACGAGGACTGTCCCATCTGCCAGGCTGACTTGGCGAGCGTCAGAGCCGCGCTTGAAAGTGGCGACAACCCGGGCTGGCACTGGTACTACGACGGAGGTGGTTTTCCCCTGATCGCTCGCTACGACCCTGACGGGTGGGATGAGTTCTGGCGTGAGCAGGAAGCCGCTTTCGAGGAGTGGCGGGCCGAAGAAGAGGAACAGGGAGCCCCCGACTTCGGGCTTCCCGTCGCAGCGGCGTACGAGCCTTTCCCGGTTGAGCCGGACGAAGTGTCGCCCGAGGAGTTTATGGCTCGGCTGCACCGACCCTGGCTCGATCCAACGCTCCATCACGCCGCGGAAGCACTGATAGATCGCCTGGATTGTCCTGAGCCATCGTTGTTTGGCTTCCGTTACCGGCCGCTCACCTACGACGAGACCCTGTCCTTGTTGGTCGGCCTCCACGAGCACGGCGTTGATGTGGAGATGCTGCTGGCTCAGATTGAGGTCTTTCCCTATCAAGACGTCGCGCTCGATTGGTTGAGCCGGCCAGAGGAGAATGCGGCGCTGATGATCGAGGCGATGGAGCAGGACATCGCAGCTGACGACGAAGGGGAGCGAACTCGGTTCCGTCACCACCGTGACTTCATTCTCATGCTTTCGCGAGTCATACCACCGGGCGCTCGGCTATGGCTTCAGGGTTGGCTTGAGGCTGTGGCTCATGGGACCTTTTCTCGCGCCAGCAAGGAAGAGGTCGACGACATCTTGTAGGCAGAGGAAGGATTCAAGACCTGACTGCTGCGGGAGGAGACATGTGCGCGTGCATCGGCATCCGTCGTGAGGATAAGAGCAAATGGGAGCGCCGCGTGCCCATTGTCCCGGAGCACGCGCGCCAGCTTCAGGAGGAACACGGCGTTGCGGTCTGGGTACAGCCTTCGAGCATCCGCGTCTTCCCCGAGCAGGCCTACGTTGAGGCGGGAATTACCGTCCGCGAGGACCTCTCCCCATGCCCCGTTGTCTTCGCCGTCAAAGAGATTCCTGCCCACTTCTTCGTTCCTGGTCACACCTACGTCTTCTTCGCGCACGTCATCAAGGGGCAGCCGCACAACATGGCGATGCTGCAGAGTCTTCTGGACAAGGGCTGTCAGTTGATCGACTACGAGAAGGTGACCGACGAGCGCGGGCGCCGCTTGATCTTCTTCGGTCATCACGCGGGCTTGGCAGGAATGGTCGACACGTTGTGGGCCCTGGGGCGGAGGTTGAGCGTTGAGGGAATCGCCAATCCTTTTGTGGAGCTGCAGCAGATGCATAAGTACGATGGTCTCGAGGAGGCGAAGAGGGCGGTTTCTGCGGTGGGTAAGCGCATTGCGGAGGAAGGACTTCCGCAGTCGGTCGCGCCGCTGATATGCGGCTTCGCCGGGTATGGCCATGTCTTCGGCGGAGCAAACGAGATTATCGAGTTGTTGCCGGTGGAGGAGATCGAGCCCGGTCAGGTGTCCAGTGTGGCCCAGGGCAGCGACGCTCGCGACGTGGTGTACAAGGTCGTGTTCAGGGAGGAGGACACCGTGGAGCCCATCTCCCCCGAGGACGGCTTTGAGCTGCAGGACTACTACGATCATCCCGAGAAGTACAGGTCCAGGTTTGATGCCTATCTGCCGTACTTGACCGTCCTGGTGAACTGTGTCTACTGGGAGGAGAAGTATCCCCGCCTGGTCACCAAGGAGGACCTGAGGCGGCTCTATGACGGGTCGGATCGACCCCGACTGCGGGTGATTGGCGACATCAGCTGCGACATCGAAGGAGCTATTGAGGCCACGGTAAAGTGCACCGACCCAGGGAACCCGGTCTACGCGTACGATCCGCTGGAGGACCGCGCTCTGGATGGCGTCTCGGGACGGGGTCCTGTGATCCTGGCCGTCGACATCCTACCCAGTGAGCTTCCTCGCGATGCATCGACCTATTTCAGCAGCGTGCTGATGGACTACGTGCCTGCCATCGCTAAAGCCGATTACTCGGTGCCCTTCGAGAGGCTGGACTTGCCACCGGAGGTCAAGCGGGCCGTAATCGTCCACCAGGGAGAGCTTACCCCGGATTACCGGTATCTTGAGGAGCATCTTCCCTAGGAGGAGTTGATGAATGACGTCCTGGTCTTCGGTGCGGGTCTCGTGGCGGGTCCGCTGGTTCGCCATCTCCTCAATCACGACTATCGGGTGACAGTGGCCAGCCGTACGCTCATCAAGGCGGAGGCCCTGGTCAGCGGCCATCCCCGGGGGCACGCTGCCCAATTCGACATTACGAAGGATGAGCAGAGGCTCGATGAGCTGATCGCCGCGGCCGACCTCGCGGTCAGTCTCTTACCCTACGTCCACCACGTGCGGGTGGCGAGGGCGTGCGTCGAGCACCAAAGGCCACTTGTGACCACGAGCTACGTTAGCGATGAGATGGAGGCGCTGGACGGGGATGCACGCGAAGCCGGCGTGATCCTGCTGAACGAGCTTGGCCTCGATCCGGGCATCGACCACATGTCGGCGATGCGGGTCATCGATCGGGCGCATGGAGCTGGCGGCCAGGTCAAGGCCTTTCGCTCCCTCTGTGGCGGTCTGCCGGCGCCCGAGGCCAACGATAACCCGTTCGGGTACAAGTTCTCGTGGAGCCCGCGGGGGGTGGTGCTGGCGGGGCGCAACGATGCGCGGTACCTGGAGAATGGACGGGTGGTGGAGGTGCCTAACGAGCGCCTTTTTGCCACCCACTACGTGACCTGGGTGAACGGCCTCGGTGATTATGAGGCCTATCCGAACCGCGATTCACTGCCCTATGTCGAGCGCTATAGTATCCCAGAGACAGATACCATGTATCGGGGCACGCTGCGCAACCTGGGCTGGTGCGACGTGATGCTGAAGCTGAATCAGCTGGGATACTTCAGCCTGGAGGACCGTCCTGAGCTTCCAGACAAGACGTTCCGGCAGGTCATGGCCGGGCTCATCCAGAAGGAAGACACCCGTGATCTCAGAGCCCACCTGGCCACGCACCTCAACGTCGCCCCCAACAGTGGTATCATGATGGCGTTGGAGTGGCTGGGATTGCTTGATGCCAGGCCGGTCCCGGAGGAGACGACCCTGCTGGACGTGCTGGCCGCCCAGATGCTGGACAGGATGACCTATCGCCAGGGGGAGCGGGACATGGTGATCCTGGCCCACGAGCTTCGCGTGGACTATGGTGGACGAGAGGAGGCCATCAGCGCCACGCTGGTTGACTTCGGACATCCCGACGGCGACACGGCGATGGCGCGCACCGTAGGGCTGCCAGCAGCGGTCGGTGCCCGGATGATTCTGGAAGGCGGGATCGACCTCTGCGGTGTTCACATCCCGGTCCTGCCAGAGATCTACAAACCGATTCTGAGCGAGCTGGATCGTCTCGGTATTTCGTTCCAGGAGAGAGTGACTGAGCTTTAGAGATAGTCGTGACTTCTCTCCCGGCGAGAACAGGCCCAGGATGATAGACCCTGGGCCTGTTGCTTTTCTAGTTCATCTGATTGGGTCTGGTTGCCCTGCCCGTCGCTCCGGCCCAACGGGCCGCCCAGGCCCCGCCCCCCGCCCCCGCCTCCCTAGTATTCGACGCGCGTGCCCCTGAGGCGTCCCAGTATTCGTTCGAGCAGCGCAATCACGAGGATGAAGGGCAGGTCGGCCAGGATCGTAAAACCGTACATCGCCGTAAGCCACAGGGCCGCCAGATCGAGGGGCCGGCCGAGGCGGTCGATAATTGTTGGTCCCAGCCCTGCCAGCCAAGTCAGCGCCCCGACAAGTACCATAAACAGAACGACTGGCATCCAGGACTCTCTATCTGACTCGCTGGGCAGCATCGTATTACTCACAGCAAAGATCAGGTAAAGCCAGAGCCACGGGTCCGGAGCCTTCAGCATCCTGGCGAGATCCGTGGCCAGTCTCGCCCCATCACCTTCAACGAATGCCTGCTGCATCGTGCTGATATCGAAGATCAGGTATCCGATCAGCAGGATGACGGCAGTTCCTGCGAGGAGTGGAGCCAGTCCGATCAGACTCGCCCGCGCGCGATCCGTCTCCTCCACCGGCACAAATCCCAGCCGGATGCGCTCCCCCGCCAGCTTAGGCCGGATCGAGACGCGGCCCGCCCCTACGCCGAGGAGCTTCGCTGTGAGAGCGTGGCTGACCTCATGGAGCAGGATACCCGGCATCAAAGGCAGGGCGTACAGCACCACAGCGATCTCTCGGTCTCCGGCCAAGAGCAGCATCGTCCCCTGCAGGTGGCGATGAATCCAGCGCTCAGTCAGCAGCAGAAGCACCAACGTCACCGCCAACCCGAGCCAGGGAAGCCAGCTCACCGATCTTCCTTCGCCGCCAGTCCTTTCTTGACGATCTGTGAAAAGTCGAGCGCCTTCAGGCTTGCGCCCCCGACCAACGCACCGTCGATCTCTGGCTGTCCCAGGAACTCGGTGACGTTGTGGGGCTTGACACTGCCACCGTACTGGATACGCATCGACTCGGCAACATCCTCACCGTAAAGGTCGGTCAGCGTGCCCCGTACTGCTGTCCGGATAATCTGGTTGGCATCCTCGCCGTGGGCTGGCACGCCTGTGCCGATGGCCCAGATCGGCTCGTAGGCCATCGTCACGCTCCTCGCCTGCTCGGCCGTGACTCCCTCAAACGCGGCACGCACCTGTCCGCCGACGAAGGTCTCCGTCTCCCCCGCCTCGTTCTGCTCCAGGTTTTCACCGACGCAAACGATTGGGCTGAGTCCGTGGGCCAGCGCTGCACGCAACTTCTTGTTGACCCATTCGTCAGTCTCGCCGAAGACAGTCCGGCGCTCAGAGTGCCCAATGATGACGTAGTCACAGAGGTCCTTGAGCATGGCGGGGCTTACCTCGCCAGTGAAGGCCCCCTGTTCCTCCCAGTGCATGTTCTGCGCGCCGAGCCCGATGTGGGAGTTCTCCAGGACCTCACGCACGGAGGCCAGGGCGACGAAAGGGGGGCAGACCGCCACGTCGCACCCCTCCACCTCTTCCAGCTCCGCCTTCAGCGCCTCGACCAGCGACAGGGCTTCCTCGATCGTCTTGTGCATTTTCCAATTGCCAGCGATGAATGGTCTGCGCATGGCGCCTCCTCTAGCTATCTATCGTCGAGGGCTGCGACCCCCGGCAGGGTCTTCCCTTCCAGCAGCTGAAGGCTGGCACCTCCACCGGTGGAGACGTGCGTCATCTGGTGGGCAAGGCCGGCCTGCTGCACGGCCGCTGCCGATTCCCCGCCTCCAATGATCGTCGTCGCGTCCATTTCGGCAAGCAGACGTGCCACGTCGAACGTGCCCGCAGCGAACGTTGGCATCTCGAACACGCCGAGCGGGCCATTCCACGTAACCGTCTTGGCGTTCTTCAACGCCGACTCAAAGGTTGCCACTGTCTTGGGCCCGATATCGAGAATGCGCCAGCCTCTGGGGACTTCGTTGGGAGCGACTACCTTCGACCGGGCACTGTTGTCAAAAGCGTCCGCGATGACGACGTCAACCGGCAGCACCAGTTTCCCGGCTGCCTGATCCAGAAGCGACTTCGCGGTTGAAACTGCATCCTCTTCAACCAGGCTATCGCCTGTCTCATAGCCCATTGCCTTGAAGAACGTGTTGGCCATCCCCCCGCCGACTAGCAGTCGATCGCATCTCTCAAGCAAGCTCTGGATGACGGAGATCTTGTCCGAGATTTTGGCGCCTCCCAGAACGGCCACGAAAGGACGCTCGGGGTCGTCCACGGCCTTTCCGAGGAGCTCCAGCTCTTTCTCCACCAGGAGTCCGGCAACCGCCGGGTTGCCCTTTTCTCGCATTGCCTGCGCCGCCCCCGCCGTCGATGCATGCGCGCGGTGCGCGGCGCCAAAGGCATCATTGACGTAGACGTCGGCCAGGGCAGCCAACTCGGCGGCGAAGTCTGGATCGTTCGCCTTTTCTTCAGCGTGAAACCGGGTGTTCTCCAGCAGGACCACGTCGCCAGGCCTCATCGCCTCGACGGCCTCCTCAACGGTCGGACCGATGCAGTCGTCCAGCTTCTCGACTGGCTGGCCCAGCAGCTGCGACAGTCGCTCCGCTACTGGGTCCATCTTCAGCTCATCGACCACCTTTCCCTTCGGGCGGCCCAGGTGAGACATGAGGATGACGGCAGCGTCTTGATCGAGGAGATGCTCGATCGTGGGCAAGGCGGCCTCGATGCGCGTATCGTCGGCCACCCCGCCATCCTTGAGCGGGACGTTGAAGTCGACACGCACGATCACGCGTTTCCCCCGTACGTCCACGTCGCGAATGGTTTGCTTGTTCATCGCACCTCGCTTTAGATCAAACAGACGAGTAAGTGAGGCACGTCTCAGAGACCTCACTTACTCCCGATGCTGTGGCGGCTCCGGCTTCAGAAACAACGCTCGCCTGGCGCGTCTGAAGCAGTCGCCTGCCCCTGTGGTGGCGGGCTTATAGCGTCTTGGCGACCCTCACCCCCTCCCGGACCATCTGGCACGTGAAGCCCCACTCATTGTCGTACCAACTCATGATCTTGACCAGCGTTCCGTTGACTACCTGGGTCATCCCCAGGTCGACAATCGACGCGCGGGAGTCGCCTATGATATCCGAGGACACAATCGGGTCCTCCGCGGCGCCCAGGATGCCCTTGTACTTGGCGCTGGAGGCTTCCTCTCGGAAGATATCGTTGACCTCATCGACCGAGGTCTCCCGCTCAGTGACGAAGATAATGTCCGAGATGGAGCCCACCGGAATAGGTGCGCGTACGGCGACGCCATCGAACCGGCCCTCAAGCTCCGGAAGGACCTTCGTCGTTGCGATCGCCGCACCAGTCGAGGTAGGGACTAAGTTGGCGGCGGCGGCTCGGCCCCTTCTGATCTTCTTGCTGGGTCCATCGACGATTGCCTGTGTCGATGTGTACGCGTGAATCGTCGTCATAATGGCGCTCTCCACCCCGATCCGTCGCTTCATCACCTCGACGACCGGCGTGATGCAGTTCGTGGTGCAGCTCGCGCAGGAGAGATACGGAAGCGACTCGTCCTCCGGCACGTTCACCCCGTGGACGATGGTGGGAACACCTTCACTCTTGGTCGGGGCCGAGAGGACGACGAATTTCGCACCAGCTTGCAGGTGTTTCTTCAGGTCCTCCTCTCTTGTGAAGAGACCGGTGCATTCGAAGACGATGTCCAGGTTGAGCTCGTTCCACGGAAGCTGGGCTGGATCTCTCTCGGCAAAGAATGCGTATTCCTTGCCATCCACGATCAAGGCGCTGTCCCCCACCTCAACGTCTCTCTCATACCTCCCGTACACGGTGTCGTACTTCAGGAGGTAGGCCAGGTTGTCCAGCGGCATGATATCGTTAACCCCTACCAGCTCGAGCTCTGGTGTATCCAGGATGACCTTGAACGCAGCTCTACCGATCCGTCCGAATCCGTTGATTGCTACTCTAGTCATTGTGTTTCTCCTTTGTGTGTTGAACCTATCGGCGCGTTTGCCCAGCGCAACATTGATGCTGTTCATCTCCTGGCCTGGCGCGTCAGCCTGGAGAGACAGGCCCTCTCCATCTTGGAGTCATTTTCTGGTTGGCAGTGTGAGAGTGTCTCGCGACGCGTCTCCGGCTTCGACATCTACTTACTTATTTCTTCCAGACAGATGCTTGGCTTGCTCCTTTCACTTGAACACGGCCCAACGATCAGCTTCAAGCCCGAAGCCGTCGAACCCCAGACCTAATCATCTTCAACCAGATTCAAGAGTGCCTGTGCCAGTTTCTCGCCGTCGTGACGCCACGGGCGAGCTGGATCGACCAAGTCAGCCGTGAGCACGCGGTATCTGGAGTCAGGCAGGACCTCTGGCGCGACCAACTCGACGCCGGGCGAGCTCTCGAAGTCCACTTCGAGGTTGTCATTCGCCAGTACGATGGGGAAACGCGAGCCTGGGACGTGCCTCTCCAATGCCGCCACGTGATCCGCGACCGTGTAGCCTTCCGTCTCGCCACGCTGCGTGGCGACGTTGCAGACGTAGACCTTACGCGCCGGGCTTGCCTCCACCGCCTCTGCTACGGCGGGCACGAGCAGGTTAGGGAGAACGCTGGTGTACAAGCTGCCGGGGCCGGCGACGATAAGGTCGGCGTTGAGTAGCGCCCGCACGGCACCAGGGTAGGCCATTGCGTCACTGGGATCCAGGTACACGCGTCGTATGGCCCCCCTCGCCTCAGGTATGCTCGATTCGCCACTCACCCGGTTGAGCCTGCTTTGTCTTGACTCGTCAGCTTCGGCAGGGGGCCTGGTCTCCAGGTCGGCAGTAAGCGTCACGTCCTGCAGCGTGCTCGGCAAGACCTGTCCCTGTACCGCCAGAACCCGCGCAGATTCCAGGATGGCTCGTTCGAAACTGCCTGTCACTTCCGCCATGGCGGTGATGAACAGATTGCCGAAGCTATGTCCGTTAAGACCGCTGCTATTCCTGAAACGATACTGGAAGAGGTGCGTGGTCAGTGCCTCGTCGTCGGCCAGCGCGGCGATGCAGTTTCGGAAGTCACCGGGCGGAAGCACACCCAGCTCTCGCCGCAGCCGGCCGGAGCTGCCCCCATCGTCGGCGACGGTAACGATGGCGGTGACGTTCGTCGTGTACGGCTTGAGCCCGCGCAGGACCGTTGCCAGACCGTGTCCCCCGCCAATGGCGACAATCTTGGGTCCGCGTTCTCGTCGCCGATAGCGCTGGAGAGCTCTCATCACAGTCTCTGGGTCCGGATCCACGAACGGCCTCAGCAGTGATCGATTAAGGCCGACCAAACCGATCAGCACGGCTCCCAAGCCAAAGAAGACAAACAGGCCGGCGCGCATGCCCCGTGGAACGAACTGGAGTGTGACATAGTAAAAGATGCTTGGGAGGGGGTAAAGCTCCCGAAGCAAGAGACCGATCCCCAGGCTTAGAAGCGCAACACCCCCAACCAGAATCAGAAACCAGCGCTTGATCCCCATCCCTACCGGCAGCCACTGGATGGCGAAGCGGAGGTATCTGCGTAGCTTCAGGCCTGTCTTGTTTAGGTCGTCCACTGAGCTGCCTCGTTCACGCGGCGGGATTTCCACCCAGCTATTATAATGGAAGCCACTCTCGCCGTCAACAGTTGGGGTCTGCAGAGAGAATGGGCGGGGCTGATGCCAGGCCTGACTTGGGCGGCGGCGCGAACGCCTCACCCCACCGCAGGCCACGAATCGCCGCGCGTCGACGTGGCCTCGCCCTTCACCGTGGTCCGGCACGCTTCGTGGGGAGCTGGGACGAGCCCCTCTTGTACCGGGCGCGAAGGGCACCCGTCGACGGCCTCATATAGCGAATGGCTCACACGCCCACGCGGCCCAGTGCCTCGCGTACGCGCTGAGCCGTGAGGGTACAGGCTGGGGTATCTCTCACGGTCTGTGTTCGGGGCCGTGGCAGGTCGACGGGCACCTCGGCCGCGATGGAGGCAGGGCGGGGCCCGAGCACGAGCACACGGTCGGCCAGGAGGACAGCCTCGGGCACCGAATGTGTCACCATCACCACCGTCTTGGTGTGAGCCTGCCAGATGCGCAGCAACTCCCGTCCCATCCGCTCACGGGTCAGCGCATCCAGGGCGCCGAACGGCTCGTCCAATAACAGAAGTTGCGGATCATGCACCAGTGCGCGGGCCAGGGCTACCCGTTGCGCCATGCCGCCCGAGAGCTGTGCCGGATGAGCCTCCTCGAAACCGGTCAGTCTTACCAGTTCCAGGAGTGCCTTCGCCCTATCCTTGGCTCTGCTCCTTCCGACCCCATTCAGTTCGAGCGGGAGCGTCACATTCGCCTCCACGGTGCGCCAGTCCATCAGGGTGGGTTCCTGGAAAACGAAGCCGACGTTCCGGCTTGGCTGTCTGACCTCCTCGCCAGCCAGGTGAATCTCCCCGGCCGCTGGCTGCTCTAGTCCCGCGATCAGCTTGAGCAGCGTCGTCTTGCCGCACCCCGAAGGTCCGACCAGAGAGAGGAATTCCCCCTCTTTTACTTGAAACGAGATATGATCGAGTACTAACAGTCGACCATCAGCCTGCTGATGCCACATACACAGCCCTTCGACGCTCAGCAGAGGTTTGCTCTCACGCATCCTATCGCCCTTTATCGTCTCCTCGTTGGGCCGGAATGGGGCCGCGACGGGAGAGAACGCCGTTCCCCGCCGTCGTTCTTGGCCTCCCATGCTATGGCAGGAACTCATTCGTGAACGCCTCGTCGACGTCAACCGATTCCTGAAGCAGCGCGGCGTTCCGCATGACCTCGACAGTATTCCGCCAGGCCTGAGTTTCCGATTCGCCCAGTGGCTCACCCTGCCAGTAAGGAATCGTGGCCTCGAGGACTGCCCGCTGTACGTCCTCGTTCTCGTCCAGCCCTTCGACGTACTTGCGGCAGATCTCGAAGGCGGCATCTGGGTTCTCCAGCGTGGTCTCGACACCCTTGAGAAAGGCGCGGATGAAGGCGCGGACCAGCTCCGGCTTCTCCTCAAGGACGGTCTCGTTCGCGATGATGCCGTTGGAGACCAGCGAGATCTCCTCAGTCACCAGAAACTGGACGAAGTCCCTCCCTGCCTGTTCTAACTGGATCGGCTCGTTGTTTGCGTAAACTACGGCTGCGTCTACCCGGCCTTCGGTCAGGTTGGCAAGTTGCGTATAGCCGATGACCTCAAGCTGGACGTCGTCCTCCTCCAGTCCATACTCGGCCGCCAGCGCCCGCCAGCCGATGTAGCTGGCCCCAAACGTCTCCGGGATCCCCACCTTTCGCCCCTCCAGGTCGGTTGGACTCTCGATTCCAGTTTCCTCCAGGGCCACCACGGAGACGGGAAAACTCTGGAACCAGCTGGTGATTGTTGTGACGGGGAGATCCTGCGCCCGAGCCAAGATCACCTGGTCGCCGCTGGCGACAGCAAAGGGCAACTCGCCGGAACCCACAAGCCGTACACCGTCCGTCTCCCAGCTGTAGTCGAAGTCAAGCTCAATCCCTTCCTCGGCGAAGTAGCCCTTCTCAACGGCCACGTACCAGGGCGCAAACTGAACGTTGGCGACGAACCCCATCGGCAAGCGGATCTCAGTCGGTTTCGACGTCGGGGCGGGGTGGCTGACGCTCCCGCAGGCCGATAGGGCGATCGCCAGAAGCAACGTAAGGCAGGTTAGCCCTCTCTTCACGTTCATCCTCCTCATTCAATCTCTACGTTTCTTGCCATCGGAGCAATACCCGCTCTGTGAGAGCGACGATTCCATACAACGCCTGCGCCATCACGACCAGGGTACCGATCCCCACGAAGACCAGCGGGGTGTCGTAAAGCTGCTGGCCCTGCTTAAGCAGGTAGCCTACCCCACGGTCGGAGGCTACGAACTCTCCCACGACTGCACCAATGACGGCGAACGTAGCCCCGACCTTCAGCCCTCCCAGCAGCGTGGGCAGGGCCGCGGGAACCTCCAACAGCCAGATCATCTGCCAGCGATTGGCCTCGAGGGTCCGCATCAGGTCCCGCAGGTCCCTCCCGACGGAGCGTACGCCCACGACCGTATTGACCAGAATGGGAAAGAAGACGATGAGGGCACAGACCAGGACCTTGGACAGAATACCTGTGCCGAACCAGATGACCAACAGTGGCGCGATGGCCACGGTGGGGACCGATTGGGAGGCGACGATATAAGGAGATAGCAGCCGCTCTGCGACCGGTGAGTGGGCCAGCAGGTAACCCAGGAGCGTGGCCACGAACGTGCCCAGGGCCAGTCCTGCCACGATCTCCTTCAGCGTGACCCGGGCATGCCGCCACAGCGCACCGCTGACCAGCATACCCCGTAGCCGCTCTGCCACCGCCTGTGGCGCGGGCAGAATGAAGGTCGGGTAACCGCCAAACCAGACCACGCCTTCCCAGAGCAGCACGAATACGCTGAGGCTGAGCACGGCCAGGCCTATTCGCGACACATGTCTACGGCTCATAAGCGCACTCCAACACAAAGCCCCGTGGTCAATCCTCATCCACGGGGCTATTCTGGGAACAAAAAGCCCCGAAGACCGATCAAGCCCTCGGGGCGCAGACCCTCGTCGCCGCATCACGCGGCTTTATTCATCTCCTTCCGTCCGGACTTTCACCGTCGGCCCCGGCCTGGATGGCTGTGCCCTCCGAAAAAGGAAGCCACCCCATCGTCACCGGATCGGCCGCCTGAGCGGCTCGCGGGCTCGATGAACCGAAGGCTCACCTTACCGCCGGTCGGGGATTACACCCTGCCCCGAAGATGGCTGTTCAATTGTCGACCCTCAATTATACCAACGGTGTCCAGGCTGTCAAGCGACCTAGATCAGCCCAAGCTTCTGCCCACCCTTCTTGAATGCTTCGACGGCCCTGTCCAGCTGATCCTCGGTGTGCTCCGTGCAGAGCTGGACCCGGATCCTGGCCTTGTTCCGAGCGACCATCGGGTAGACGATGGGCAGCACGTAGATCCCCTCCTGCCACACGAAGTCGGCCAGCTCCTTCGCCGTCTTGCTGTCGCCGCACATGATCGGCACGATGGGCGTCTCGCTGTGACCGGTATCGAAGCCGAGTTCCTTCATCTTCTCCAGGAAGTACTCGCGATTCTTCCAGACACGTTCGACGCGCTCTGGGTTCTCCGCCATCACGTCGATCGCAGCGACCGTCGCCGCGACGACGCCCGGCGGCAGCGCGCCGCTGAGGAGCCAGGTCCGGGCTTTGTTCATCGAGAACTTGATCAGCTCCTCGCTGCCGCTGATGTGACCGCCCACGATACCGAAGGCCTTGGAGAACGTGCCCATCTCCGCGTGCACCTGATCGCGGGTCAGCCCGAAGTGGTTGACGATGCCCCGGCCCCCCTCGCCCAGGACGCCCTCGCCATGGGCGTCATCGACGTACACCCCTGCTCCGTGCTTCGCGGCAATCTCGGCGATCTCCGGCAACGGAGCCAGATCGCCGTCCATGCTGAAGACGCCATCGGTGACGATCCAGATATGCTCGTATGGCGGTTGGTGAGTCTCCGCTTCCTCCATAACCCGGGCCAGATCATCCACGTCCTTGTGTTTGTAGATGGCCTTGTCCGCTCTGGTCAGCCGCATCCCGTCGATGATCGACCCGTGGTTCAGTTCATCGGAGACGTAAAGATCTCCCTCGCCGGCAAGCTGGGCGATGATGCCCTGGTTCGTCATGAACCCCGTCTGAAACGTCAAGGACGCCGGGGCTCCTTTGAACTCGGCCAGACGTTCGTCCAGCGCTCTGTGGACGGACATATCGCCCGCGATGGAGCGGTCGCTGCCTGCTCCCGCTCCGTATTTCTCTGTCGCGGTGACCATGGCCTCGATGACCTTGGGGTGGGTCGATAGATTCAGGTAGTTGTTTGAGCAGAGCACGATGACCTCTCTGCCCTCCACGACCGAGACAGGCTCGCTGGGACCTTGAAGCTCCCGGGGCTCCCAGGTGAGCCCCTCCTCTTTGAGTCGCTCATACTCCGCACCGAGATACCGGATTGGGTTTCTTTCCACTGCCATCTGCATGGACCTCCTCTATTATTGTCGTGTCCTAGGTGTAAAAACCACCTGTACGTCTCCGTTCATCATTCCGGGCGTTCGCGCCGTCCTATTCACAATTGAGTCTTTCTCGCAACTTCTCCAGCATGTCCTCCACCATCGCAGGGAGGTCGTATGCCGGCTCCCAGCCCCATTCCTCGCGTGCGGCACGATCATCGATCGTGCGAGGCCAAGACTCCGCAATCTCCTGGCGGTAATCCGGCTCGTACGTGATCTCAAACTCCGGGATGTGTTTCTTTATCTCCGCTGCCAGCTCCGCCGGTGAGAAGCTCAACCCGGTCAGGTTGAAGTCTGCGTGGTGCTCGAGCTGGTCGAAATCGGCGTCCATCAGTATGAGTGTCGCCCGGATGCAGTCCGGCATGTACATCATGGGCAGGACCGTGTCCTTCTCCAGGAAACACGTATACCGCTGGTGCTTGAGGGCCTCATAGAAGATCTCTACGGCGTAGTCGGTGGTCCCCCCGCCAGGCAGCGTCTCGCTGCTGATGATGCCCGGGTAGCGCACCCCCCGGACATCCAGCCCGAAGCGCTTGACGTAGTAGTTGCAGAGCAATTCCCCAGCTACTTTCGTGACCCCGTACATGGTCGTCGGCCGCAGGATGGTCTCCTGGGGCGTGTTGTCAGCGGGGGTATCCGGCCCGAAAGCCGCGATGGAACTGGGCCAGAAGACCTGGGACATCTCGCGTTCCCGGGCAATCTCCAGGACGTGATACAGGCCGTTCATGTTCACTCGCCAGGCCAGTTGGGGGTTCTTCTCCCCGGTGGCGGAGAGGATCGCGGCCAGGTGATAGATGGTGTCGATTTTATGCTCGTCGACCACTTGCTCTATCGACTCGCGTCGCGTTGCATAAATGGTCACAAAGGGGCCAGAGTCGCGCAGTTCAGGATCAGGCTCGGTCTTGTGACCGGCTGCGACCACGTTCTCGCCTCCATGCCGCTCTCGTAGCGCCATGGTCAACTCTGAACCGATCTGACCGACGGCGCCCGTCACGAGAATCTTCGGTGTCTCACCATTTGGCACTGTAGTACCTCCGTTCTGTTCTGAATAGAATGGGAACACTCAACACAGCTTGGGTTCGAACAGTTGGTTGGATAAGCGCCAGACCTTGCGTATCAGGGGAGACCTGCCGTGCTGCCATACCCTGCACGTCCGCACCGGCCGCCCGTAGCTGGGAGTTGCACCCTCAATCGTGGTGAGTATAGCATATCGCCCCTCTTTTTTCAACAGCCCCGCTGTGCTATAATGCGCGTCACGGCCTGGCTTGAGAGAGGGGGAGACGATGAGCACCACTGTGGGTGGCGGAACGCCGGTCTGGACGGAGCGGGGGCGCGTCGCCGTGATCCGCTACCGCCTGGGTGATGAGGCCCGGATTATGGAGCTCGACGAGCCGAACCAAACGCGTCACCTCGAGGGGGTGCGCTTCATCTGGCGCTGGCAGTCCGAGGATGGGGACTTCGATGTGGAGACACCGGGGTACCGTATGTGGGTGCGGGTGACCCACCGCGGCGACGTGCCTCTCTATCTGGACGAGATCGACGTGCTGTCAGCGCCGATGCCCAACCTCGGTCCGAAGGCTCGGAAGTGGTCTGTGTATCAGAATGGCTGGCAGTCCTGGTCGCCCGCGTTCGCCCGGCATCTCGGCGACGGACTTCATGCGACGCCTGGAACGATCAGCTACCGGCGCCTGCATGAGCCGCACTGGCGGTCAGGCAGCGACGGTGCAATCTCGTCGGAGTGGGTCAGTGTTGTCTCTACGGAGAGCGGGGAGGAGCGCACGTCGCTGCTCGCAGGGTTCGTGACGACTGAAGATCAGCTGGCCGAGATTCGCGTGAGCGAGGATGGGTCGGAGTTGACCGCGCGGTGCTACCTGGATGGCGTCCGACTGGATCCCGGTCAGTCGGTGAGCTCAGAGCTTCTGGTCGTGCAGGCGGGGCCGGATCCCTTGGAGCTACTGGAATGGTGGGCCGAAGAGACGGGGCAGGAGATGAAGGCCCGCGTGCCCCAGGATCCCCCGACCGGCTGGTGTTCGTGGTACACGTTCTACGGAGAGAACACCGCGCAGGACGCCCTGGACAACGTGACGGCGATCGAGAAGCACGCTCTCCCGCTGGATGTGATCTTGATCGACGACGGCTATCAGACCGCCATAGGCGACTGGTTCTCACTGGACGAGTCCAAGTACCCCAACGGCATCGCGCCCGTGACCGAAAAAATCCGTCAGGCGGGGCGTCGCCTGGGCATCTGGACGGCCCCTTTTGGCGCGGCGGCCGATTCAGAGCTGTTCGCCGACCATCCTGATTGGGTCCTCACGGACGAGGCCGATGAACCAGTCGTTGGCTGGGAGCATTGGGGGACGACCTGCTACGCGCTCGACTGCACGCATCCCCAGGTGTTGGAGTGGCTGGGGGAGACGTTCAAGCGCATGCGGCGGGAGTGGGGGGTCTCCTTTTACAAGATCGACTTCCTCTTTGCTGCTGCGCTTCCAGGTAAGCGCCGGGACCAGACCGTCACCCGCGCCCAGGCCCTGCGGCGAGGTGTGGATGCGATCCGTAAGGCCGTCGGGAGCGAAGCGTTTCTCCTCGGTTGTGGCGCGCCCTTGGGGCCCTGCGTCGGCCTGGTGGATGGGATGCGCATCGGCCCCGATGTCGATCCCAACTGGCATCCCATCTGGCGACATGATCTTTCTTCGGTGTCCACACAGAACGCACTGCGCAACGTCATCACTCGCGCTCCCTTTCACGGACGTCTCTGGGCGAATGACCCCGATTGCCTGATCGTGCGCTCCCGGGGGGACAATATGGACCTGGTGCTCAACGAGATGAGGACCCTGACCGCACTGGTAGCGCTCTCAGGGGGACTGACGCTGGACTCCGACAATCTTCCTGCCGTGGCCGCGGGACGCCTTAAGTACTTGCGCCAGACACTGCCCCCGACGGGAAACTCTGCCCGTCCACTCGATCTCTTCGAGCACGAGATGCCTCGTCTCTTTCTGCTCCCCGTCGATCGTGATTGGGGTGATTGGTGGGTCGCTGGCGTCATCAATTGGGACGATCACACGACGGAGACGACGATACGTCTCGATGACCTGGGCCTTCCCTCGGGGCGCTACCACGTCTTCCACTACTGGCGGCGCCGTTACCTGGGCGTCGTGGATGACGTGGTCACAATCGATCGCCATCAGCCTCACGAGACGGCCGTTCTACTCTTCAAGCCGCGCACCGCTCGGCCTGATCTGCTCACGACGACGTTTCACGTGTGCCAGGGGGCCATCGAGATCGCGAGCTACGAGTTCGAAATCATCGACGCGCAGGCAAAGATCAAGGTCGTGCTTGAGAAGCCCGGTCGGCAGTTCGGTCGCGTTCTCTTCACCGTCCCGAGGAGCTGGCGCGTTACAGAAGCACGCGTGGACGACCGGCGTCAGGCGCCTGTGACCGAGGCACCTCACGTCGTCAGCCTTGGACTGACCCTGGAGGACCGCGCGGAGGTCGACCTCTGGTTCGAGAGGACGGGCTCCTAGCGTCTGCTTGGTGTCGCCCTCCAGGACGGGGCGGCCCGGTTGAACGAAACCCATTGATCAGAGTAGTCTGAAACACCGAGAAAGCAACAGCGCTTCATGGAACCAACGATCGAAGACGCTTTGCGAGCCCACCGCGCACTCCGCGACGAGTATGGAGACCGTCCATGGCACCCGCGTGATCCAGTCGCCACACTGGTCTCCACCATAATCTCCCAGAACACCAACGACACGAATCGAGACCGGGCGTTCGAGCGGCTACGCGAGCGGATCCCTACCTGGGACCAGGTCCGCGATGCACCGGAGGAGGCGGTCGTCGACGCGATCCGGCCCGCGGGCCTCGCCCCGACGAAGGCACCGCGCATTCAGGGAGCACTGCGGCGCATCACAGCAGAGGAGGGCAAGATCAGTCTCGACTTCCTGCGCGACATGTCTACCGAGGAGGCTCGCGACTGGCTGACCCAGCTGCCAGGCGTTGGACCTAAGACCGCGGCCATCGTGCTCTGCTTCGCTCTCGGGAAGCCGGCCTTCCCCGTCGATACCCATGTCCATCGAGTCACCGAGCGGCTTGGGCTGATCCCGGCAGGCACCAGTCGCGAGAAAGCGCACGAACTGCTCGAGGACATCGTGCCGGAGGATATCTACTACGCGTTCCACCTCAATCTGATCGCTCACGGTCGTGCCATCTGTCACTCGCGGGGTCCGGAGTGCGAGCAGTGTGTGCTGCGTGACGCCTGCGATTATTATGCGTCCGCCGCAGAGGAGGATGAAGCTTGACCGTCTCGTTGTGCTGGGATCGCGTGTTCTCAGAACGTCCTGGAACACCGTTTGAGAACTCTGCATCAGGAACCGTGCGAGGGTCTGGCAACAGCTGCCGCGTTCAGAATCGGCCGCCTCTACGGAGAAATCGCGCCGTTCCGGCTGCTGCGTCGGACCTTGCGCAAGGCCCTGCGGTGTTGGCCTGCTTGTTACCCCTTCCGTGTCGGGTGGGAGACGGCTGTGAGTGATCATCGGACGGAGTTAGGGCGGCGGGGGGAGGCCCTGGCTGTCCAGGAGTTGGTGCAACGGGGCTACGAGATCACGGGCCGCAACTGGCACTGCCGCATCGGTGAGGTAGATGTCGTGGCTCTCCGCGACGAGACCTGGACGTTCTTCGAAGTGCGTACGCGACGCGGACGGAGCTTCGGCACTCCGGAGGAGTCCCTGACATCGGGCAAAGTGGAACGGATGGCGAACGTGGCGCGCACGTATCTGGCAGCGCATGGCGTGAACGTCCATGAGGTCGACTGGCGGATCGGTCTGGTGGCGGTGGAGATGGACGAAGCGGGCTACTTGCTGCGAGTTGACGTGTATGAGAGCATCTCGTAGAGGAAGCCAGAACCCGGACCTGGGAGGGGAGCGGGATGCTCGCTCCTGGAGGGTCAGGCCCCCGCTGCTGGTGATCGTGGGACCGACCGCGGTAGGCAAGACGTCGCTCTCGATCCATCTTGCCGAGACGTTCGACGGTGAGGTCGTCTCCGCTGATTCTCGCTCGTTCTACTGCGGCATGGACATCGGCACGGCGAAGCCCACGCCCGAGGAGCGCGCTCGCGTTCCTCACCACCTCATTGACATCGCCGAGCCGGACGACACCGTAGGGCTGGCTGAGTATCAGGACCTGGCCTACGCGGCCATCGACGACATCCGTGCTCGGGCCAGGTTGCCGCTGCTTGTGGGCGGCACGGGACAGTACGTTCAAGCTGTGGTCGAGGGATGGCGCATACCTCGTGTGGCGCCCCATCCCAACCTTCGCGAGGAGTTGGAAACCAGGGCCGAGCAGGAGAGCCCCTATGCACTCCACGACTGGCTGAAGCGGCTCGACCCCCAGGCTGCGGAAGACATCCATCCCCACAACGTCCGTCGGGTCGTCCGGGCGTTGGAGGTATGCCTGGTCACCGGGCGACCTATCTCTGAGCAACAGGGCAAGGAGCCGCCACGCTACCAGATCCTTCAGATAGGACTGACGATGGATCGTGAGCTGCTCTACGAGCGGGCGGACAGGCGGCTGGAGCGCATGATTGCGGGCGGGCTGGTGGAGGAGGTGCGCTGGCTGGTGGAGCAGGGGTACGATTGGAGCTTACCGGCGATGTCGGCCGTAGGCTACGCGGAGTTCGAGCCCTACTTCGAGGGAGAGGTGACGTTGGACGAGGTTGTTGCGGAGATTCAGAGCGATCTGCGTCGTTTCATCCGTCACCAGTACAACTGGTTCAGCCTCGATGACCCCGATATCCGTTGGTTCGACGTCACCGACGTGACACACGAAGAGATCGAATCCGTTGTTCGGACTTGGCTGGGGCGAGACTGATTA
>CAYMHT010000011.1:0-43632 GCA_964390305.1 uncultured Anaerolineales bacterium | reverse complement strand
CTTGACGCCAAACACCGTCGTCTTCCCGCCGAAGCCCATGGGGCCGATGCCCAGCTGGTTGCACTCCCGCAGGAGCCGGCCCTCCAGCTCGGCCAGCTCCGGCTGGGGGTTGATGTCGGCGAGCGGACGGAACAGTTGCTCTTTGGCGTGGACGTAGCCCGTGCCGCGGTCAGCGCCGATGGCGATGCCCAGCACAGCCGGCGCGCATCCCTTACCCTGCGCCTGGTAGACGGCGTCGAGCACGACCTTGCGGACACCATCGAGATCCCGCCCGGCGTCGAGCGGCGCGTGGGGCAGCTTGATCTGTGTACTGACGTTCTCACTGCCACCGCCCTTGAGAAGCAGATCCACTTTGAGGTAGTCCTCGTCCCATTCCTCGAAGTGGAAGGTGGGGAAGCCGTCCCCCAGATTGTTGCCGCTGTTCCGCCCGGTGACCGGATCGACGGCGTTAGGACGGAGGTAGGCGCGCTCGGTGGCCACGGCCACCGCAGCCTCGATCTGGTCCCGCAGCCCGAGGGTGCTGACCTGCACCTGACGCGGCGGCCGACCCGCCGTCTCGCGGCACGCCGGCACGTAAACATAGAAGATGGGAACGCCGGTGTCCTGGCAGATGGGCGTGGCGTTCTCCCGCGCGATGGCCACGTTCTCCAAGATGGTGTCTAGCGCGCCCTGCGCGGCCGATCCGGCTGTCTCGCGGTCACGGGCCTCGCGTAAGGCGCCCTCGACGTCGGACGGCAGGTCTGTGGCCGCTCGACGGACCAATTCCACGAATTGTTCAGTCAAGTTGTCCATGGCTCGTCTCTTGTCTGTCTCCCTCTTCAGTGCTTACTCACGAGGAGGACGGGAAGCCACTGGCTCCCCGTCCTCTCATCTATGGTTGTGGTATGGCCAGGTCGTCCGGTCCCAGGGCCGACAGCTTCAGCTCGGGGGTGTTCTCCTGGATGATCTCGTGGAGGATCTGGGCATACTTGACCTTGACGCGGCCCCACTCGGCCAGCATGTCCCCATCAATCCACGGTTTGTACAGGGCTGCCCCCGTCGCCGCACACGCCGGCCCGGGCTCGATCTTGAAGTAACAGGGGGAGCTCACCCGAGCCATGTCCGGGGCATCATAGAAGCGCATATAGCCCCCGAACGACTCGGTGATGATCACGTGGACGTCCAGCGGGATTTCAATCGCCTGTCGAATCGCCGCGAACTGGGCCAGCGTCAGGTCGGCGACCGGGTTAAACGTCCCCGCTCCCAGCATCTCCAGCACCTTGCCGCCGGCCGGGTTAGCGTGCCCGGCGTAGATGCTCACCTTGAAGATGACATCCTCCGGGATGTCCCCGTTCTTCTTCATCTCGTTGAGCAGCCACAGCTCACCCTCGTCGACGACGAGGAATCCGCGAAAGCCGAGCTCAATGCACGTCATGATGTCGGAGATGGTCTGATTCAACCCCTTGCAGCCCCGACAACGAATGCCGGACAGGGCCCCTTCCGGGGTGGACAGCTGACGGCCGATGTCCCACCCGGCGCGGGGTCCGGGCGTGAGGATGACCTCCATCTGGGCTTCCGCCGCCATCTGCGCAAAATCCTTCAACTCAGTCTTGTCCAGCAATGTGGCGCCCATGACCACCGAGAT
The DNA here is from genome assembly GCA_964390305.1 of uncultured Anaerolineales bacterium. Taxonomy (GTDB): domain Bacteria; phylum Chloroflexota; class Anaerolineae; order B4-G1; family B4-G1; genus SKLM01. The sequence goes on along the minus strand of CAYMHT010000011.1, from coordinate 42,008 downwards.
GAGGCGATGAATGGGGACGTCACGCTTCTGCGACTCGTCAATCACCGCCTCCAGCACCTTGGGGCGCTCGACGCCGGATACCTCCATGCGATAGTGGGCGCCATCCGGGAACGTCTTCGTGCTGCCGGGCAAATCGTGGGCGTCCTGCCCCGGAATGCCCGCAGCCTCCATCATCCTAGACACGTCTTGCATCGTCACCATAGCTCTCCCTCCTAGGCTGTACCGGACTGATCGGGCGACTACGTCGACCCGTGAAAATGTAGATCACGACCATCCCCGGCGAACGCCTTAGATGCGCCGGGTCATCGCGGGCCAATTCTCCATCGACCATCGACGAGAAACTCCGGCCCATCGTCGAACCGCACCATCGTCCAGGTGCGCGGTGAGGGTCGGGGTAGCGGCCCGGCGACGGTGACGGCCATCCGACCAAGCTGATCCCAGGCCGAGGCAAACACCTCATACGAAAACCGCTTCATCTCGCCGTCAAATGCGTCTATCAAGCTCAGTCCCCACTCGTCGTAACCGACTGCGATGAACGTGTGCTGCCATTGTACAACGGTCGACGCCACGCCGTCCCATGAGACCCATGTCTTCACCCCGGGCAGCTGCATGTCGTAGGTGGCCCACACGACAACTGGCCGCTCAGCGGCCAGTTGTCTCTTCAGTGACTCCAATTCCATGGGGCGATGCGCCTCAGCGTCGAGCCCGAAGCTGCGCAGCGTCGCCGCAACGGGTCCACCGTACACGCCATACCCGACAGGCGGCATGCTTCCGGGCGGCATATCAACATCACCCACAAAGCCCCGCTGCGGGTTGTCCGATTTCGGCAACCGTCGGAAGAACGCCGCCTCGCTGAACTCAACCCCCCAATAGGCTGCCACGTCCGTCGCCGATCGCGACTCGCAGCTTAGGTTACGCTCCTGGCGGTGCCCAGTGACCCCCTCCACCATCGCCGAAGGCGGCAGATCCTCCGCCTGAGCTGACGGGATTGGCGCTGGAACGACGGCGGTCACCGCCAGACAGAGAGCTGAAAGAACCCCCGCTCGCCTCACAACTCCTCCAGGATCGCCACAAGCTCCCGCACCTCATGAACGGACTGAGGAGCTGCGTCATAGACCCCTTCGCCGCGCATGTCCGCATCGGTCAGCGCCGCGTTCCTCGAGAGGTATCCCAGGACCGGTACCGGGCTGCTCTCGCTCAAGAACGCTCTGTCGCGGTCGTCACGGACCTTGTTTCCGACCGCGTAGACGTGGGTGATGCCGATGTCCTCGGCCAGATGACGCACTCGCTCGGCCGTGGTCAGGCTACGCCGCCCGGGCTCAAGGACTACGAGGAACGCATCGACGGCCTGCGCCGTCGCCCGTCCGAGGTGCTCCACCCCTGCCTCCATATCGAGGATCAGCAACTCTTCACGATAGAGCAGAAGGTGAGTGACCAGCGCCCGGAGCAACGCGCTCTCCGGGCAGATACAGCCGCTGCCCCCCGTCTCGATGGTCCCCAGTCGGAGGAAACGAATCCCGTGGTAGGTAACACTAAAGCGCTCCGGAATGTCGTCCACCCGCGGATTCATGGTGAAAAACCCGCCAGAGGTGCCGGGCCTGGCGCCGGTCCGTTCGTAAATCAGGTCGTCCATCTCCGACACCGGCGTCACCTTCTCGACGAGCTCGTCTGGAAGTCCCAGCGCCTGAGCCAGACCCCCGACCGGATCGGCGTCGATGACGGTGACCTCCCGCCCGCGCTCGGCGTAGATGAGAGCCAGCAGGGCGGAGAGGGTGGTCTTTCCCACGCCTCCCTTGCCGCTGATGGCGATCTTGGACAGCGGCGTCATAAAGTCACCTCCTGGACACCTGCCACCAGAGAAAGGGGTCAAAGTTCATCGGGCGAACAGACCCCTGCTGCGAACTCGTCCGCTGGCAGAAGACCGGCGCGCTCAATGATCTCCGCCACGGCCTCCTCCTGGCGATATGCCATCACGTGTACGCCGTGGACGCCCTCGATCTCGCGCACTTGTTGGATGATCTCCACGCAAATACGGATGCCCTCCTCTCGCTTCTGGGACTCAGGCGCTCGAGCCATCCGATCCACGATCTCGTCGGGAATCCATATGCCGGGAACCTTGGTGCGCATATACTCGGCAGCCCTCTCGGAGCGCAGTGGCCCGACACCGATCAATATAAAGACGCGTTCGTGGAGCCCCAGGTCGCGCACGCGCCCCATGTACTCCCTGAACCGGTCCACCTCGAAGCAGAACTGCGTTTGAATGAAATCGGCGCCGGCTTCGACCTTCTTTGCCAGTCGCTCGGGACGCCAATCATAGGGCGGTGCGCAAGGACTGGCAACCGCGCCCAGAAAGAGCCTCGGTGGCCTCGTGATACGGCGCCCACTCAAGAATAGGCCTTGATCACGCATGATGCGGGCGGTGCTCAGCAGATGGATCGAATCCATGTCGAACACCCGCTCGGCGCCAGGCTGGTCGCCGACCGAGACGTCATCGCCCGTGATGCAGAGCACGTTGTGGACCCCCATGGCGGCCGCTCCCAGCAAGTTGCCCTGGATGGCAATGCGATTGCGATCACGGCAGTTGACCTGAAGGACTGTCTCGTAGCCCGCGCGGGTCAGGAGCGCGCAGCATGCGATGCTGCTCATGTGACAGTTGGCCCCGGCGCCATCGGTGGCGTTGATGGCATGGCAGCATTTGGACAGCACCATGGCATTCCTGTAGACATCCTGCGGGTCGGCGCTATCAGGTGCATTCAACTCAGCAGTGACCGCGAAACGACCAGACCGCAAGACGCGTTCCAGGCGGCTGTCCGAACGGATGGGTGCCGGGGAAGACGACAACCTGTTCACCGGTCGGACCCTTCAGCCTGCGCAGCCGCAGCCCATCCAGCAGGAAGATCCGTGTCCCGGCCCTCGACCATATTCGCCCAGGCCGACATAAACTGCAGCGCGTGGTTGACCGGCGGCTGGACGATGCGCATGTCGTCAGCGTAGTACCGCATATGCTGGCTGCGCTCCCAGGCTTGAACCCAGACGCAAACCATCTCCGGAATCACCTCGCAGTGGTTATTGTGGCGAACGCCGCCGCAGGGGCCGTTGCGCAGCTTCTTGGGGCAGGTCATCGGACACGTCATGCCCGTGCTGTGGAGGATGCACTGACCGCACATCTGGCAGTTGAAGATCCAGCCCTTGAGCACCACCTCGCCCCAGGCCATCAGGCGCTCGGCACGCTTCGGGCCAATCCATTTCATCAGCGGGTAGACCCGCACGACCACCCGTTTGGTCAGCTTGTAGAGCGTTTCCAAGGGCCGTGGGTGGTCCTTGATCCACTCACTGCACGAGAGTCGCCGCGCTTCCTCCATATAGATGGCTTCGGGCATCCGTCACGTCTCCTCTGATCCAGGTTCCGCCCGCTCTCACGCAGGCGATCATATCTCTCGTACGTCGAGGATCTCCATCTCTGCCTGACTCTCGATGAGGCTCACCAGCTCATCCTGGGAAAGGTTGGTCACTTTGACGACGGAGGCCCAGGAATCCGGCTCTCCCTCGGGAAAATAGCCAGCGCACACGGATAGGTAGCCCCCTTGCTCGGCGATCGCGTTGGTCAAGCGAGCTACCTCCCCTGTGCGGTCTGGCTGGAGGACGACAAGGCGAATGCCAGACCGCCGGGCGCCCAGCAGGTTCAGCATCGCATTGAATAGGTCGTTGTCCGTGATGATGCCCACCAGCTCGCCGTCTCCCATCACCGGCAAGCAGCCAATCCGCTCGTCAGCCATCACGCGGGCCGCTTCCTCCGCAGGCACATCCTGCCCAATGGTGATCACGTCCTCGACCATCACGTGGTGAGCCTGAATCTTGGAGAGGATGTAGCTGACCTCGAACTGACTGAGGTCGCTCTCCTCTGTGCGCAGAGCACCGAAGAGCGAGCGCTGCGTGACGAGGCCGACTAGCTTCCCTGCTTCGTCCACAATGGGCACGTGGCGGATGTTGTTGTCGCTCATCAGCTTCTGAATCTCCGTGACCACCATGTCCGGTCGCCCACATATGGGCTCAGGTGTCATCAACTCTCTGACTAGCACGTTCGCCCTCCTATGAAGATGCCTCAACCGGCTCGAGCAACCCGTACTCCCGCAACACCGGACGAGCATCGATAATCTGCTTGCTCAACTCCGCTTTCTTCTCCCCCAAGCCAAAAGCCAAGGTCATCAACTGGGTGATGTAGAGCACCGGCAGCTCAAAGCCCAGGTCCATCTGCATCTGGCGGTTCTCCACGTTCACCTGACACAGCGGGCAGGCGGTGATCATGAGTTCCGCTCCGCAAGCTTTCGCGTTGTCAAGAATCTTGGCGGAGAGCTCCAGCGCCACGTCCGTCTGGGTGATGCCCAGACTCCCCCCGCAGCAGTCGGTCTTGTAGGACCAATCCACGGGCTCACCGCCCAGGGCGCGCACGATGTCGTCCATGCACATAGGATACTCCACGTGCTCCGCGCCGGTGAGCTTCGCAGGACGGGTCGTCGCGCATCCGTAGTAGGAGGCGACCTTCATCCCCTCCAACGGCTTCCTCACCCGATCTCGAATGGCATCCAGGCCCACCCGCTCTAGCAGAGCATCCACGGAGTGCATCGTCTTGACGCTGCCTTGATATTCGTATCCTATCTTATCGGTAACTTCTTCGGCTATCTCCGGATCGCGCTCTATCTCGCGAGCAGCGGCCAGGAAACGCTGATAGCAGCCCAGACACGGCGCTACCATCTCATCCAGCCCCATCTGCTCGACGGTTGCCAAGGTCCGGACGGGGTAGTAGGCCGCGAGCACCGGATCGGTGGTGTGGGCAGGGGTGGAGCCACAGCAGATCCAACCTCGGGGCTCGACCAGCTTCAGATCGAGTGTGTCGCAGACAGTCCTGAAGGTGTGGTCAAACTCGGTAGCCGTGGACTCCAGGGAGCATCCCGGGTAGTAAGCGATGGTCCGCTCATCCGTTTCTACGGCTGCTACCCTCCTGGGAGGCCGGGCAAACTCGGGCAGCAGGCCGATCTTGTGCTTGAGGATCATCTGCACGCCCAGATCCATGTCCTTCATCGGTCGCAGCGTGAGCATATTCATCGCCGCCATGAGGCCAGCCTCATAGAGACGCCCGGTAGTGCTGACGCTGCGCAGGAAGATCTTGGTGAAAAGCTCAACCTCCGGCACGGGAGGCTTGATCCCGTGTTTACGCGCCTCGATACGGAGCACGTCCATCACGCCGGCCACGTCGATCCCTTGCGGGCAGCGGGTCGTGCACGTGACGCACGCGGCGCATATCCAGGGCGTGTTGACTTCCAGAACCTTCTCGTCGTTGAACTGGATGCATCGCATCACCTGGTGGGGGAGCAGATCCATATGCTCTGCCACCGGGCACCCGCTGGAGCATTTCACGCACTGATAGCACAGATAGGCGTTCGAGCCAGTGTGATGCCTGACTTCGTCCGCCAGCGTCCTCGTTTCCACACGTTCTCTTGTCGCCATCATGATCTCCTCGCCCTACCCGACCTGCGGGCGAGGGAGGAGCCCGGCACCCTCGACGATGGGACGCACGGCTTCCTCCCACTCGATGGCCATAATGTGCACTCCAGCCACTCCCTCTATCTCGCGCAGCTCTCTGATCTGCTCACTGCACGCCTTGATTCCCTGCTTCCTCAGAGCCTCCCGGCGAGCCGGCTTATCCTCCTTGGGAATGTCGGCGATGGCCGCCCGTAACCCCTCGATCCACTCATCACGCACGATCATCCCCGGGACGTAGTTCTTCATATACTTGGCCGCTCCAATCGACTTGATGGGGCCCACGCCGGCCAGGATGTGGACCTTCTCGTGAAGCCCCATCTCCACAACCTGCTCCATGAACTTGCGGAAGCGAGGCATATCGTAGATCAGCTGCGTCTGGACGAAGTCGACACCGGCCTCCACCTTCTTGGCCAGGCGATATGCTCGAAACTCGAAAGGATCGGCGAAGGGATTGATCGCCGCCCCGATGAAGAAGCGAGGCACCTGCCCTTTGATCTCGTCCCCGCATTCGAAGATACCTTCGTCTCGCATATTCTTGACCATGCGGATCAACTGGATCGAATCGAGATCGTGCACATTCTTCGCGGTCGGATGATTGCCGAAGCTCTGATGATCGCCGGTCAGGCACAGTAAGTTCCGCGCTCCCAGGGCGTAAGCGGCTAGCAGATCGGACTGGATCGCCAGCCGGTTTCTGTCCCGGCACGTCATCTGCACCGTCGGCTCCAGTCCTTCCGTCATCATCAGCACAGCCGAGCCGATGCTGGACAGGCGGGCGACGGCGGTCTGATTGTCGGTGATGTTGAATGCATCCGCCGCGCCCTTAAGCAGGCCCGCCTTGTGAAGAACCTCCTCCCGATCGGCGCTCTGAGGCGGCCCCAGCTCCCCAGTGACCGCGAAGTGGCCTGCCTTCAGCACTTTCTCCAGATTGCTGCCCGACTTGTACCCGTTCGTTCTTTCTTCTGCCATCGCTCTACCTCACTCTGTCTCCAGCTGCAGATCCTCGCGCACGATCTTGCGCGGGCCGCCGTCACGGCTCTTCGACCAGTCTTTGGGGGGCTGGATCTTCAGCAGCCGCTCTACCTGGCCCAACGCGATCGCTCGATCCCAGATTAACTGCCACGCGCAGGGGATGTCGGGATCGACCTCGCACACCCCATCCTGCGAACCACCACAGGGCCCATTGAGCAATTGCTTGGAGCAGCGGGCAATGGGGCAGATACCAAAGGTCACGCCCAGGATACAGTCTCCACAAGCCTGGCATCGCTCTTCCCAAACACCTTGCTCCTCCGGCAGGCTGAGGCCCGTTGTATTCAACCCGGGCAACGTCACGATCTCGGGAAAGCGCTCGTTCATCGCCTGGACACCGATGCCGCAGGCCAGGCTGAGGACAACGTCATAATCGTCCAGCCGCTCCCGCAACGGGTCGACGTACTCCCATTCGCACTGGCGCTGCACCGTCACCTCGTCCACTTCCATCGAATGGTCATCTAGCTTGCTCTTCATCCGCAACTCTGAGGCCAAGATGCCAACTTCTTTCTCCCCGCCGGCGAAGCAGACGGTCACACACGTGCCGCAGCCTGCCACCAACACCTTCCGAGCATCCCCCAGCAACTCCATGATCTCACTGAGCGGTTTCCGTTCACCTACGATCATCGCATCCTCCATTCTGTTCTTCGGTATCTGAATCCCGCGTGTCGCGCACCGGGTTGGGTCCTAACTCGCGTAGTTCTTGCGTCATGTCCTCAATCGCCTCGGCAAACTGGACAGCCATCGCCGCGGACACATTGATCATCCGTATCCGTTCCCTCCCTAAGCCAATCTCCTCCAGTAGATCGGAGACGTACGCCACCCTTCGTGCAGCACTGACATTACCTTCCAGGTAATGACACTCTCCCTCCAGTCACCCCGCTACCATCAGACCATCGACTCCCCGCTCGAAGGCGTGGAGCATCTCGAGGGGTTCCACGCGACCGGAGCAAGGGACCTCGACGATGCGCACACTCGGCGAATAAGGAAGCCGCATCGCCCCCGCCAGATCTGCAGCGGCGTACGCACAGTGACGGCAGCAAAAGGCCAGAATCTTCGGGTCGAAAGATGATCTGTCCCTAGATGATTCAGATGATCTATTCATCGTTGCACCTCGTCGTCCAGGTTTGCCTGATCTCCCCAGCCAATTCTGAGCCTGTCGAACCCACCGACGCTGAGACTATGAGACCGGGATGGGGACCGATTCCATGAGACCCGCGATCTTCGCCTCCATTTGTGCATCCCGATAGTGGAGCAGCTGGATCGCCCTCGCCGGACACTCTCCAGCACAGATCCCACAGCCGTGGCACTGAGCCGGTTCGATGTAGGCGGCCCCCGCAATGCCTCCCACGCCCGTGCGCTGGATCTGAATCTGCGGTACGTCATAGGGGCAGATGCGCACGCACGTCAGGCAACCGACGCACTGGGCCTCGTCCACCTGGGCGACGATGCCTCCAACCTCCAGCGTATCTCGGCTCAGGATGGTCGCCGCTCGCGCGGCAGCCGCCTGTGCTTGAGCGATCGACTCCCCGAGCAGCTTGGGATAGTGTGCCATTCCAGCCAGGAAGAATCCATCGGTGGCAAAGTCCACCGGCCGCAGCTTCACGTGCGCCTCCATGAAGAAACCGTCGAGATCGACGGGCGCTTTGAGGCGTATCGCCAGCTCCTTCGCCCCCTTGGACGGCACCACCGGCATACTGAGCACAACCAGGTCAGGCTCAAGGGTAATCTCTCGCCCCAGAGCGGGCTCCCGCACGGCAACCTGCAAGGTCGATCCCTCAGCGTGCACCTCTGGCTTGGCGTCGAAGTCGTAGCGCACGAACATCACCTCGGCCCGACGCGCTTCTTCGTAGATGCGCTCCTTGAAACCGTACGTCCGGATATCCCGATACAGCACCGTCACCTGAGCCTCGGGATTGTGCCTCTTCAACATCAGGGCGTTCTTGAGAGCGGTGGTGCAGCAGACTCGGGAGCAGTATCGCTCCGCCGGACCGACGCATTGGATCATCACCACAGAGTCGGGAAGACGGTCACCTTTCTCAAGCTGCTCTTCGAACTCTTGTTGCGTGATGATGCGTGGACCGCTCCCGTAGCCATACTCGGGCCCCCGATACTCGTCCCCCCCCGTCGCCACAATCGTCACTCCGTGCTGAATCGCAAACTCGCCGTCCGGGCCCTCTAGGCGCGAGCTGAAGTTACCTCTGAAGCCGTCTGTCTCGACGTACTCCGTATTCCGGTGAACCGTGATGAGAGGCTCTGCGGCCACCCGGCTCACCAACTGCCTGGCGTACGCCTGAGGATCCAGCCATTTCTGCCTTCCAGACCCTGTCTCCACCTCCAGCGTGTGAAACAGGTGAAGCAAGTTGCCTCCCAATCGATCCTCTCTTTCCACCAGGTGAACGGGAAAGCCCTGCTGCGCCAGGGTCAGTGCCGCGTTCATGCCGGCCGCCCCCCCACCGATGATCAGAGCCGCCTTCTCCACTTCGATTTCGGTCCAGTGGAGCGGTTCGAGACGAGCCGCCTTCGCCACGGCCATGCGCACGAGGTCCTTGGCCTTCTCAGTGGCCGCCTCCCAGTTGTCCGGGTGGACCCAGGAGCACTGATTGCGGATGTTCGCCATCTCGAAGAGCCCAGGGTTGAGGCCAGCCTGGCGGATGGCGTCCTGGAAGAGTGGCTCGTGGGTCAGCGGAGTGCACGATGCCACCACCACCCGATTCAGATGTTGCTCTTTCGTGACCTCCGTAATGTGTTCAATCGCGTCCTGAGAACAGGAGTAAAGGTTGTGTTCGGCGTGGACGACCCCGGGCAACGCGGCCGCGTAGTCGGCCACCCCGGGCACGTCCAGGAAGCCGGCGATGTTCGAGCCGCAATGGCAAACGAAGACGCCGACCCGAGGCTCCTCCTCAGAGACATCTCGCTCTGGGGGATAGGGCTCCTCCTCCGTCATCGTCCAACGAGCCGGCGCTAACAGCGCCCCAGCCAGTCCAGCCGCCCCGCTGGCCTGAACCACCGATTCGGGGATATCCTTCGGCTCCTGGAACGGGCCCAGTGCGAAGACGCCGCGCCGGCTGGTCTCCAGCGGCGCAAAGGCATCGGTCCAGGCAAAGCCATCCCCGTCGAGGGCGATCCCAACCCGTCGTCCCAGCTCGCGAACCTTCTCCGGCACGGCCATCCCCACCGAAAGCACCACCATGTCGAATGACGAGGTGCAGATTGCGGGCCGTCCGTTCCCTTCGTCGACATATCTCACCAGAAGATCGTGCGTCTGGGGATCCTCCTTTATCTCCGAAATACGACATCGAATGTACTGGATACCGTACCGCTGGCGGGCTCTCTGATAGTACTCTTCATAGCCCTTGCCAAAGGCCCGCATGTCCATCTGGAAGACTGTGACCTCCGTTTCCGGCTCGTGCTCGATCGCCAGGATGGCTTCCTTCGCAGCGTACATGCAGCAGACAGAGGAACAGAATTGGTGATCCTGGTCGCGAGATCCGACGCACTGGACGAAGGCGATGCGCCCCGGAGTCTCCCCGTCCGAGGGCCGCTCAACGTGACCGCGGGTCGGTCCGGAGGCACTGAGTAGCCGCTCGAACTGAACCGAGGTGACCACATTCGGATATCGGCCCCAGCCGTACTCGGCTGACTGAGTGGCGTCGTAGGCCTCAAAACCAGGAGCTAACAGAATAGCACCCACATCAAGATCGTACATCTGCTCCACCATGTCGTGCACGACCGCGTCGGCCTCACACGCATAGACACAGCTCAGACACTCAGAGCAAATTCCGCAGGCCAGACAGCGTGCCGCTTCGGCCTGGGCTTGTTCATCGGTGTAGCCCCTACTCACCTCCTGGAACGTGGAGACCCGATCATCGACCGGGAGTTCGTCCATCGGCACGCGAGGCTGAACGTGCACCTCGCCTCGCGCAATCCGCTCCTCGATCTCCGCCTGGGTGAGCTCCACGACCGGGAGTTCGGGCTCTGGCGGCGGCTCCAGCTCCTCCCCACGCAAGTAGCGATGGATAGACTGAGCCACCTTATGGCCCTGGGCGACTGCCTCAATGACGAAGGCAGTGCCGGTCGTGGCGTCACCCGCCGCGAAGACGCCTTCGCGGGTCGCAGCCATCGTGTTAGGGTTGACCGCGATCGTCGACCGATCCGTAATGCCCACCCCGGCGCTGTCGGGGATGAAAGCCAGACCAGCCCGCTGTCCCACGGCAAAGATGACCTGGTCGCACGGGACAAAGCGCTCCGATTCCGGGATTGGCACCGGGCGCGGTCGACCAGACCTGTCAGGCATACCCGGCTCGGTCTCCACGCACGTCATGCCCTTCACCCTGCCGTCACCATCTCCGAGAATCTCCGTCGGATTGGTCTGAAAGTGAAAGACAACCCCCTCCTCCGCAGCGTGGCGCATCTCTTGTTCGGCCGCCGTGGCGTCCTCGCGGCGGCGCCGGTAGTAGAGGTGAACCTCTGACCCCAGCCGCACGGCAGTCCGGGCCACGTCCATCGCCACGTCGCCAGCGCCTACGACGGCCACCCGCTCTCCCAAGTCCGGTGGCTCGCCGATTCGCACGTCCCGCAGAAACGCGGTGCTGACCATCACCCCCTCCCGGTCGGCGCCGGGAATAGGAGGACACACGCCCTCGTGCGCACCTACCGCGACAAGCAAAGCGTCGAAACCCTCGTCAAAAACCTCATCCAGATTGTCCACCCGATGATGAAGCCGCAGATCCACGCCCAGGTCTACAATGTCCTGGACCTCGCGATCGACGATCTCGGACGGCAGACGATACTCGGGCACACCGACGCGCAGCATCCCGCCCGCCACGGGCAGGGCCTCGAACACGGTGACCTCATACCCTTCCCGGCACAGGTCTTGGGCCGCGGTAAGACCACACGGTCCGGCACCGATGACGGCGACCCGCTCGTCATAGACCCGCTCTGCGGGTTCGACCGGCGCTCGCGGCTCGGCGTAGACCTTGTCTGTTACGAAACGCTTCAGCGCCCGAATATTGATCGGCTCATCCAACTTCCCTCTGTTACACGCGTCCTCACAACGGTGGTTGCAGATCCGGCCGCAGATGCCGGGGAAAGGGTTATCCTCCTTGATGACCCGCAGCGCATCTTCATAACGCCCTTCGCGGATCAGCGCGATGTAGCCCTGAGCACGCTGACCGGCCGGGCAGGCATCGCGACAGGCCGCGATACCACGCTTCTCAATCGCAAAGGCGTTGGGCACAGCCTGCGGATAGAGCTTGTAGGCTGCCCGCTGATCCGCGAGCCCTTCGTCGAAGAGGCTGGGAATGACGACGGGACAGACCTCGCCGCAGTCTCCGCAACCGGTGCACAGGTCCAGGTCGATGTAGCGTGGCTTCTTGCGCACCCGAACGGTGAAGCTCCCGGCCTCACCTTGCACCCCGATCACTTCGCTATCTACGAGCAACTCGATATTGCGATGGCGGCCAGCATCCACCAACTTGGGACTGATGATACACATCGCACAGTCGTTGGTCGGAAACGTCTTGTCCAGCTGCGCCATGTGTCCGCCAATCGCCGACTTGGCCTCGAGCAGATAGACCTTGTACCCGGCCTCGGCGAGGTCTAGCGACGCTTGGATGCCAGCGACACCGCCACCAACGACCATGGCTGCGCCTGTCGGATTCTTCGATCTGACATCCTGGCCCATTTTGATGCTCCCCTGAGCAGTCACGAATGGTCAGCGGTCAGCGGCGAGCTACTCCGAGACCGCTTCATCCGTCCTGGTCACTCATCATTCCTTGAGCGGATTCGGTCCAAGCTCCTTGGCACGCTCTGTCATACGTTTGGCGGCATCGGCGAACGTCCTTCCCATTCCCCCGGTCGTGAAGACGACGTCAAGCCGCTCGCCGCCGATGCCGACCTCGTCCAGGAGCTTCTTCGCGTACTCCACCCGCTTCACGGCCCGCTCGTTGCCGTGCACGTGATGGCAGTTGCCAATGGGGCAGGCAACCACGTACACGCCATCCGCTCCCTCTTCAAAGGCATTCAAGAGATATCGTACATCTACCTTGCCCGTACACGGCAGTCGAACCAACTTGACGTTCGACGGATACGTGAACCGCAGCGTCCCAGCGGTGTCGGCAGACATATAACCGCAGTAGATGCAGGTAAAAGCGGTGATCTCCGGTACAAATTCCTTGTGCCCGTTTCCCTCTTTATCCATCCTACTCTCCCTGAATCGCCATCTCAGCGGCCTGGCGCTCAACCGCCCCCGGCATCCAGCTCCCAAGCGACTGAGCCAGGATCTGCTCATCTCGATAGTTGATCAGTTGAATGGCCTTGGCCGGACACTCGCCCACGCAGGTGCCGCACCCCTGACACAGACCGGGCTCGATGTATGCCGCTCCCTTGAGCTCTCCAACGCCCATGTCCTCGTAACGCACCTCCGGGATCTCAAACGGACAGGTGCGCACGCAGGTCAAGCAACCGACACACTTCTCCTGATCTACCTCCGCGACAACACCGCCGATATAGAGCCGATCCTTGGAGACGATGGTGAGCGCCCGTCCCGCCGCAGCCTGGGCATTCGTGATCGCATCCTCGATGAATTTGGGGTAGTGCGCCATCCCGCACACGAAGATTCCCTCCGACATGAAGTCCATCGGCCTCATCTTGAGGTGCGCCTCCATGAAGAAGCCCTCGCTGGATAGATCGACACCCAGTATCTGCGCCAGCTTCTCCGTACCGGGAGAAGGCTCGACTGCCATACTCAAGGCCAGCATGTCCGGTCTGAGGGTGACCTCTCTCCGCAGAGACGGGTCCCACACCGCCAGTTCCAGATCACCGTTCACCTTGCGTAGATCTGGCATGTGTTCCTTGTCATACCGCATGAAGATGACACCACGCTCTCTGGCCTCCGTGTAAAAGGCTTCGCGGAAACCGTAGGTGATGATGTCCTGGTACAGCACGACCACCTGGCAGTTCGGATTGAGCATCTTGATGCGGTTAGCATTCTTCATCGTGTTCGTGCAGCAGATGCGACTGCAGTACTCCACCGCATCGGGCGGCCGCACACACTGGATGAACACCACCTGCTCCAGGTCCGTGATCTCCTCCGGGCGATGCGCAATCATGTCCTCCAGGTCCTCTGACGTGACCACGCGAGGATCGCGCCCCAGCATATACACGTCGCCCCTCCACTCGCGCCCACCAGTGGCCACGATCGTGGCACCGTGGGTCAGCTCGGTCTCTGCTGTCTCTCCGTCGCGCTGGGTACGCAACACAGACGTGAAGTCACCGACACGTCCTCTATGAGACACTAGTTCAGTCTCGGTGAGGACATCGACGTGCTCGTGACCGATGATACGGTTGATCAGATCGCGCAGCAGGCGCTGCGGATTCTCGGGCTCCGCCACGTAGTAGACGTTACGCAGGTTGCCCCCTAACTCGGATTCGCGTTCTACCAGCGTTACATCGTAGCCAGCATCGGCGATGTTCAGGGCAGCGGTCATCCCCGCCGCGCCTCCTCCGATGACCAGCACCCGGGGCACGGGCTTGATCTCCAGCTTGCGCACGGGCTCGGCCGTTAGAACGCGGCCCACGGCCATGCGCATCATCTCCTTCGCCTTGCGGGTCGCCCCAGGTGGATCGTCGATGTGGGCCCAGGCACAGTGCTCCCGCATATTCACCATCTCCAGCAGGTACGGATTCAGTCCCGCCTCTCGCACGATGCGCTGGAACAGCGGTTCGTGGGTCCGATGGCTGCAAGCAGCGACGATGACCCGGTTCAGGCCATGCTCCTCGATATCAGATCGGATCGTGTCCAGCCCTGGCTCGAAGCAACCATAGTCCACCGCTTGCACGTGAACCACATTTGCCATCCCCTCGGCGAAGCGAGCCACCTCGTCCACGTCCACCACGCCATCAAGCGTGGGCGTGCAGCGGCAGAGGAAGACGCCGACACGGGGTTCCTCACCACTCACGTCCCGCTCCGGAGGCACGCCGTCTTGCTTCCACAGGAAGGGGAACTCGTGGCTGGCGGGCAGTCGTCCAACCTGCTCTCGCATCAGGCGGGTCGCATCCCCAACCGCTCCAGCAGCGTCCAGGATTGTCTCGGCGATCTCTTTGGGCGAGGCGAAGGCCCCGCAAACGTAGATCCCCGGGCGGCTGGTCTCCAACGGCGCGAATTTGTCCGTCTGACAGAACCCGTAGGGATTCAATCGAATCCCCAGCACGTTGGCCAGATCCTCCGACCCGTTCGGTGGGTGAGCCCCGACGGAGAGGACCACCATATCGAACCGCTCCTCGCACATGCGCCCTTCTTCATCAGGGTAATGGAGGATCAGGTCCTCAGTCTCTGGATCCTCCTTGATCTCCGAGACGCGGCAACGGGTGTACTCTATCTGATACTCCTCGCGGGCCTGTTCATAGTACGCGTTGAACTCCTTGTTGAAGGCGCGCTCATCCATCATAAAGATCTGACAGCGCACATCCCCAAGCCGTTCTTTCGCCACCATCGCCTCCTTGGTGGCGTACATACAGCAGATTGAGGAGCAATAGGGATACTTCTGATCGCGAGATCCAATGCACTGCAGCCAGGCGATTCGCTTGGGCTCTACCCCGTCGGACGGGCGCATAACGATGCCCTCTGTGGGTCCCGACCGGCTGGCCAGCCGTTCATACTCCATCGAGTGGATAACATTGGCGTAGCGGCCATGGCCCAGCTCCTCGTACTCCCCCGGATCGGGCAGGGAAAACCCCACCGACAGGATGATCGCCCCAACCTCAATATCCTGCTCGTATTCCGTCTCATCGAGCCGGACCGCACTTGTGGGGCACACAGCCTCGCAGCGGCGACATGTCTCGCATCGCGGGACTTTATCCACGATATACGTGTTGGGCACCGCCCGCGGGGCCATCTTGTAGATCGCCTTCCGGGGCTTGAGCGCTTCTTCGTAAGGGCTGGGGAGGCTCACCGGGCACACGGCACTGCACATCCCACAGTTGATGCACCGTTCGGCGTCCACGTACGTCGGGCGCCGACGGACGGTGACCGTGAAATCCCCCGCCTGCCCCCGGACATTGATCAAGTCCGAGTTGTTTAAGATCTCGATGTTCGGATGTAGGTTGAAATCGAGCAGGGCCGGCGAGATAGTCGGCTTGGTGCAGCCATACCCGTGGTCGGAGGTTCCCCGGCAAAGCACGCAATCGTGGGTGGGAAACATATAGCCCAGTTGTGCGACCCGACCCCCTATCCATGGCAGCCGCTCCAGCAGATAGACCTTAAAGCCAGCCTCGGCTGCGTCAACCGCGGCCCGCATACCCCCGACGCCGCCACCGACAACCAGCACCGCCCCAGCTGTTTCACGTTCCGTCCTCAAAGGCATCTTTCCTCTCACTTCCTGATATCTATGTCCATTGTCCTGCCCCTCGGGTTTTCGGCGATTCACCGGCCCGGCAATCCGTTACGTGCTGCGGGTGTAATCGGGCAGGAGGATGGGCGACGTCACCCCCGTATCCACACCAGCCTCGTCCAACCCCTCATTCCAGGTCTTTACGTGCGCGAGGTTCGGCTCCCCGAGCGTCACGTCCCGCGCGTGGGCCGCGGCCGAACGGCCGGACCGCCGCCCGTAGACGGTCACCTCCAGAAGCGAGTTGCCCATCAGACGGTTGTGTCCGTGGACCCCGCCGCTGACCTCACCGGCGATGAATAGACCGGGTACCGCGGTAGAGCCATCGGGCTCCAACCGCACGCCGCCATTCTGATAGTGGAGCGTGGGATAGACAAGCATCGGTTCCTTCGTGATATCAATGTTGAAGCGCTTGAACTGGCGCACCATCGCCGGCAGGTTCGCCTCAACAGTGCCGGGACCATGGATGATCTCGATCATAGGCGAATCGAGCCAGACGCCGTGCTGCCCCGTCGGTGTGACGACGCAGTTGCCCCGCTCGTGACATTCACGGATGAAGGCCGCAGCCTCCACATCTCGAGGTTCCAGTGGAAAGACGAATTGTTCGCCACGCCTGTTAACCGGCTGCGCACCCAGACCCCGCGTCTTCTCGGTCACCAACTGCCCCAGAATCTGCTCCGGGAAAGCAGCCCCGGTGGGATGATACTGCATCGACTCCAGATACCCAAGCTCAGCGCCAGCGCGGTAGGCCATCACCACCCCGTCAGCCGTCGCGCCGTAGTGATTGGTGGTGGGGAAGCCTTGGAAGTGCAGTCGTCCCCCGCCACCGGTCGCCATGACGACCGCTTTGGCCTTGAGGTAGCAGTAGGCCCTGGTTTCCAGGTTCATCACGACGGCGCCAGCGACGTGGCCATTGCCGTCGAGCACTAACTCGACGGCCGGCGAGAACTCGATGACGCGGATGCCGTCCTCCCGGTTACGCACCTCATCGCGGAGCGTGCGCATGATTTCAGCACCAGAGTAGTCACGGGCCGAGTGCATGCGCATACGGCTGGTGCCGCCACCGTGTCGCTCGACCATCGTGCCGTCAGGGTCCTTGTCGAACATCATCCCCAGGCGTTCGAGCCAGTCAATGACAAACGGCGCGTCCATCACCAGGGCCTCCACCAGATCGGGCTTGTTGGTAAAGTGACCGCCGCCCATGACGTCCAGATAATGGATTGCCGGGCTGTCCTTCGGACGATCGGCAGCCTGAATGCCGCCCTGGGCCATCATCGTGTTGGCGTCGCCGAAGCGGAGCTTCGTCGTCACGATCACCTCGGCGCCATTCTCTTCAGCCAGGAGAGCCGCCGAAGCCCCAGCCCCGCCCCCGCCGATAATAAGCACGTCAGTCTCGGCCTCAGGATCGCTGAGGTCGAAATCCGGATTGACGTGAGGGCGTCCCTCGACGATGTCCGCCAGCTCCAGCGGCATACGCTGCCCCTTGCTCAGGCCCACACGGATAGCGCGCATCTTCTCCTCGATGTAGTCAGGATGGAATCTGTCGAGCACACGCTCGCGCTCCTCTGGCGACATTCGAGGGTGCGTCTCGTCGAGGCGCCGCATACGGGTCGCTTCGACCCGTTTGATAGACTCCTGCATCTCCGCAGGATAACCATTCATCGGTTGCCGATCCTCCTCTACTCGCCTTCCTCTGGCTCGATGTCGCGGGCTTCGTATCGCTCCACCAGCTCGTCGCGGCTGAGTTGCTTGAGCTCCTCCAACTTGCCATCAAACCTGCCCGCCTCGATCTCGTCGAGCCGCTCCCGCACGTGTTCGGAGCGCGGCGCCAGATAACGACCATAGAGGCGTCGAGCCAGGATCGCAATGTTATACTGTGCCTCCTCCGCGGGACAGCGAGCCGCGCAAAGCCCGCACATAATACAATCGAACGATAGATCCGCCATCTCCGCGATGTCCCCCTTCATCCCCGCCGCCATATAGGCGCGCACGTCCAGATCCTGAGGACAGGCCTTCGTGCAGGCGCCACATCCGAGGCAGCGAAGCAATTCAGGATACGTCGAGAAGAAGGTAGCGGGTGTAGGCTCCATCTCTGTGATATCGTACGTCGCTCGCTGGGCGGGAAAGAACGGGATCTGCGCCAGATACATATCCGGCTGCACCATCGTCTGGCAGGCGAGGCCGAAGTAGAGCTTGGGATCGCCCTTGATGCGGTACGTCGTCGCACAGGCTCCGCAGAATCCGCCGCGACAGCCGCACCCGCGAATCAGCTTGTAGCCCGCGTACTCCATGGCATTCATAATCGTCAGTGTCGACGGTACCATGTAGCGCTTTCCCATGATGTAGACGGGAATCAAGTTCTCCTGCTTTTCTCCCATATTCTTTTACTCCTCGCCCACGTCCATCCACTCTTCCTCTTCGAAGGTGATCAGCGGCAAGGGCTCCTCAACGTCGCGGCCGGGCTCATAGTCAAAGATGTCCTGAGTCTCCTGACCGATGGCGCGGAAGACGGCAGCGACCGGCAGATCGGCCGGGCAGTCGCTGCTGCATAGCCCACAGCCGATGCAAGAGAGCACCATGTGATTCAGACGTGTCAAGTGGAAGAGAATCGTGTCGGCCGGCATGCGGTAGGCCCCCTTGCGCCGTGCCCAGTTCGCGTACTGCACGGGCTCGTGGTCAAAGACCTGGCTGTTGAACAGACAGGTTTTGCAGTAGCAGATCGGGCAGACGGTCATGCAGTTATGACAACGGATGCAGGATCCAAAGACACCCTCCACGCCTTCCTCATCGAGCCGCTCGCGGATCTCAGCGAAACGCTGATCGCGGACCTGGGTGCGCGCCGCGACAACCTTCTCGATCACCTCTGAGCGCTGCGCCTTCACCTCTGCAGCGGTCAACCCCAGCGTCTCGGCCATATCGTCGGGCAACGAGACCGGGATACCATCGCTCAGATCGGCACCAAACAACTCGAAGGTGATATCGGCGCCCTCCGCCTGGGGTTTCTCGCACATCTGGCACCCGTCGCGGAAGACGAGTCCCTCCACAGGGGCTAGCTCGCCGGTGCGCCCAGTCGCCAGGTAGGCCTCCAGGTCGACGCCACCGCCGTTCCGCAATTCGGCGTAGACGTTCACGTCATACGTGCCGAGGCAATCTATGGCGATGGTCACCAGGTCGTCGAGGCTGGCCTGCTGGAGCTTGACCAGCTCTATCAATGCCCGGAACTCGCAGGGCCGCAAGACCACACCGACCCGGTCTCGGGGCTCGCGGACGGAGACTCGACCCGCCAGAGGTGCGGCATTCACTCCCATCACTGGCGCCAGCGGGTTGGCCGAGTCCAACAGATCTGGGTCGGACACCAGGGCGGGCGTGACAACCCCATAAGGCGTCTCCATCGGCACGAGGAGGGCGTCCACCACGTCAGCCGTCAGGAGCTGTCTGAGGAAGCCCTGTATGGCGGCTACCACGTTCTCATTCTCAACCGGAATCGAAGTTCTCATTGCATTCTCCCTCTGGAAACCGGGGCGTCGGAGAAACCCGGCTTCCTAGACAGCCCACTCCTTGCGCATCGGGTTAGGCCCTTTCTCTCTCAGGAACTCGGTCATCTCCGTAACCGTGTCGGCAAATACCTGTCCCTCCGAAGCGGAGATCCAGCGCAACCAGACACGATCTTCATCTAGACCGGCGCTCCTCAGAATCCGCTTCAGTGCGACGACGCGGCGACGGGCCTTGTAGTTCCCCGACTGGTAGTGACAGTCGCCTGGATGACAGCCACCGATGAGGACGCCGTCGGCGCCATCCAAGAGCGGCTTAAGCACATAGGTGGGATCCACCGACCCGGAGCACATCACCCGAATGATGCGGATGTTGGGCGGATACTGGATGCGCGACGTGCCTGCCAGGTCAGCGCCGGTATACGTGCACCAGTTGCAGAGGAAGGCTACAATCTTAGGCTCGAACTGCTCCTCACTCATTAATCTCTCTCCTCAATGCCGCGTCAGATGAAGTCACGCAATCAGAAACCTGTCCTTAGTCCAGCAGGGCGTCCACCTGTGCCAGCAGCTGCTCGGCGGCGAAATGCTGTAGTCGGATGGCGTTCGACGGACATGTGACGGCACAGGCGCCGCACGCCTTGCAGACCACCGGGTTGATGCGCGACACGCTCCACAACTCGTCAATCGCCGGCGCGTCGTAAGGACAGACTGCAACGCACATGCCACATCCGGCGCAAAGCTCTTCGTCCACAACCGCCGTCGCCGATTCAACGGGCACCGAGCCACGGACCAGGGGAATAAGCGCCGACCCCGCGGCCGCCTTCGCCTGTGCGACCGTGTCCGGGATGTCCTTCGGAGCCTGACAACACCCCGCGAGAAAGATACCATCCATCGCCGTGTCCACGGGTCGCAGCTTAGGATGGGCCTCGAGGAAGAACCCATCGGCGGAGCGCGGCAGCTTCAGCAGCTGCGAGATCCTGCCGGTGTTCTCTCGGGGCTCCATGCCGACAGCGAGCACCACAAGATCCGCCTCAAATTCAATCGGCTGCCCGATCAGGGTATCTTCCGCCACCAGCACCACGCGGTCGGGGGCGCTCCGCCTGCGGTATATTTCGGAGACGTTGCCCCGACGATAGCGCACGCCCTTGCTGCGAGCCTCGTCGTAGAACTCCTCCGCCCCCTTACCAAAGGTTCGCACGTCGATGTAGAAGACGGTCACCTCAGCATCGGGAAGCATCTCACGAACCAGGCGTGACTGCTTCGCCGTATACATACAGCACACGCGCGAGCAGTAGGGGTTGCCCAGCTGTATGTCACGCGAACCGATGCACTGGATGAACGCCACACGCTCCGGCACGCGCCCGTCGACAGTCAGATCACCCTCAGCCAGCCGGTCCTCCATCTCCAGGGAGGTGATCACGTTAGAGTAATCGCTGTAGCCCAACTCGGGTTTGCGGTCAGG
Organism: uncultured Anaerolineales bacterium; assembly: GCA_964390305.1. Lineage (GTDB taxonomy): Bacteria > Chloroflexota > Anaerolineae > B4-G1 > B4-G1 > SKLM01. Next base: position 21,099 of record CAYMHT010000011.1, on the reverse strand, counting down.
ATTGAAGACATCATAGCCCGTGGCCACGACCACCGAGCCGACCTCAATGGGTTGGCGAGTTGGTAGATTGGCTGATTCGTCCCTCAGTTCACCAGTCTCCGGATTTGCCAGCGTACCGATGGTCGCTTCGAAGTTCCCGACATACCCCTCGATCTCCGACACTTCACTGTTGAGCAGCACCGTGATATGGGGATGGTTCTGGACGCGCTCGATCAGGGGCTCCAGCAGGTCCAACACCGACTCCAGGGTGGGGAACGTACGGTTCAGGTCCGCGACGCGCCCGCCAAGGTGATCCTCCTTCTCCACAAGGTAGGCTGGGAAACCTGCGTCACCCACGTCGAGAGCCGCGGTCATCCCAGCGATACCACCACCCATGACAAGCACTCCAGGCGTGACGTCGACCTCGCGGTCCTCGAGTGCCTCAAGGCGAGCCGCCTTGGCCACTGCGGAAGCGACCAATGACCTCGCCTTTTCGGTGGCCTTCTCCTCATCTTTGTGAACCCACGAGCACTGCTCGCGGATGTTGGCCATCTCCACCTGGTACGGATTGACCCCTTCCTGCTGCGCCGCCGCCCGGAAGGTCGGCTCGTGCATGCGAGGCGAGCAGGAGGCCACCACGACCCGGTTCAGTCCATACTCTCGAATGTCCTGCTTGATCAGCTCCTGCCCAGGGTCAGAGCACATGTAGGTGTAGTCGCGTGCGACGACGACGCCTGGGAGGCCCGCCGCAGCTTCGGCCACGTCCTCCACATCCACTGTCGCCGCGATATTCACACCGCAGTGGCATACATACACACCGATCCGGGGTTCTTGTTCCATAATCTCACTCACCCAAACACGAGGATTCCAACGATTGGACGCCTATTCCCCAGAATCCCCCTTTGAGGCCCGATCGACGAGCTCCATAATGTCCATCACCCGCAACTGCTCGTCTAGGCCCTGCACCTTGACCGCATCCTCGAGGGTCAACAGGCAGAAGGGGCACGCCACAGCGAGAATCTCGGCCCCCGTCTCGGCAGCTTCCTCAACGCGCTGGAATGCCAGCCGCTCCTCCAGGTTTGTGCCCTCGACCCACATGCGGCCGCCGCCTCCCTCGCAGCAGAGACTGCGCTCGCGGTTGCGGTCCATCTCTACCAGCTTCACGCCAGGGATGGCCTTGAGAATTGCCCGGGGCTCGTCAAAGATCTGGTTCTGCTTCCCCAGGAAGCAGGGGTCGTGATACGTGACCGTCTTCTCGTCCTCACCCTCAGCCAATATGGTGCCAGGGAACGTCAACTCGCCCTCGTCGATCAGACCCGCGAGCAGCTGAGTGTAATGGACCACCTCGATCTCACCAAGCCCATACTCATTCTTGAAGGTGTTGAGGCAATGAGGCGACGTGGTGACCATCTTGCGAGGGCCGACGCTGCGGAACAGCTCTCCGTTCTCCTCGACGAGCATTTCAAATAGGCCGACCTCGCCCATCCGGCGTACCTCGTTGCCGCAGCAGGACTCCTGACTGCCGAGCGTACCCACGTTCAGCCCCGCGCGCTCAAGGGTCCTGAGGAGCGCCCGCGCGACGGGATGTATCCGCGGATCGTAGGAGGGAATGCACCCAACGAAGTAGAGCAAATCGCACCCTTCTTGAGCAGCCTGCTTGGCTCGCTCCAGGCTCTCCTCCATACCCTCCGCCCACCCCTCTCGATCCTCACGGGCTATGCCACTCGGATTGCCCTGGCGAAAGATGCCCATCAGTGCGGTACCGACCGTCTCCGGGATTCGACCACTTTCTACTAACTCACCACGCAGCGAGATGATCAGCTCGGCTGGTTGCACGTCCTTGGGACAACGCTCCACACAGGTAAAGCAGGAGGTGCAGTCCCACAGATCCTTGTGCGCATCTACGTCCATATTCGAGTCGACCAGCATGTGGTAGATCAGCGTGCGGATGTTGAGCGTCGTCTTCCGCGCCACCGGACATCCACCGGTGCACTTGCCGCACTGAATGCAGCCGAAGAGTTCCAGCTGCTCGGCCAATCTTGCCGTCTGCAATGCCATTCCGTTCTCCTCTACCACCCTTTAGGCGGGCACCGCTTCCCTGGTTCGAACCAACACCCTCAGCGCAGAGGAAGCAGCGGCTTTCGCCTGAGCAACCGTGTCTGGGATATCCTTGGGACCCTGACAACACCCAGCTACAAAGATGTGCTCCACATTCGTATCCACCGGGCGCAGTTTCGCGTCCGCCTCCTGGAAGAAGCCATCCGGCGACCGCTCGATTCCCAGCATTGTAGCGGTATCCTCACCATCAGCTCGCGGTACGATGGCCGTGGCCAGGATCACCAAGTCGGCCTCCACCTCCACCGGCTCTCCCAGCGTGGTATCCTCAGCCAGCACGACCAGCTTGTCGCCCCGTCGATAGATCTCCGACGGCTCGCCACGCCGATAGGTCACCCGCTCGTGCTTGACGCGATCGTAGAACTCCTCGTATCCCTTCCCGAAAGCTCGCACGTCCATATAGAAGACCGTGATGTTCGCGTCAGGAATCCTGTCTCGCACCAGGTGAGCGTGTTTCGCGGTGTACATGCAGCAGACCCGGGAGCAGTACGGAACCCCTGTGTGTGGGTCCCGGGAGCCGACGCATTTGATGAACACGACATCCTTCGGCTTCTTGTCGCCGATGACAGTGTTGCCTCGCCTGTCTTTCTTTGGAATGAAAATCTCGCCTTTCGTGGGACCGGAGGCGTCGCAAAGCCGCTCGAACTCAATGCCCGTCATCACCTCCGGATAGACGCCGTAGCCATACTCCGGTTTGCTGCGAGGATCAATCATGTCAAAGCCAGTTGTAACGACAATGGCATCCGCATCCAGGTCAATGAACTCGTCTTCCTGATCATAGTCAATGGCATCTGCCTCGCAGAAGTATTCGCAAGCCCCGCAGCGTCCTAAGGTAGAGCGGAGACAATGCTCGCGGTCAATAACCGGCACCTTGGGTACAGCCTGTGGAAAGGGGATGTAGATGTTGCCGCGCTCGGCAATCCCTGCATCGAACTCGGACAGCAACGGTCGCGGTTCCTTATCAGTCACGTCCTCCAGCTTGATGGCTCCCGTCGGGCACACGAAGGCGCAGGCCCCGCATGCGATGCAGGCGTCGGACACCTCCCAGAAGGGAGGTCCCACTTCTCGGTCCACACCGCGCCCATAGAAGCTGATAGCACTCTGACCAATGAGCTCCCTGCACACCCTGACGCAAAGCCCGCATAAGTAGCACAGCTCGTCCCTCAGCTCGAAACGAACCTCGGTAACTCCTAGCCTGGCAGCAAGCTCTTGCACCTCAGGTACATCGGGGCAGCGGGCCAGTATCAGCTCAACCAACAGCTTGCGCCCCTCCAACACATCTTCTGAGGCGGTCTCCACCTCAATTTCCGAGCGGACCGGGTAGTTGCAGGAAGTGACCAACCGAGAGCGGCCATTGTACGTTATCTCCACCGTGCAGAGGCGACATGCGCCGTAGGGTTCCAACGCAGGATGATGACAGAGGGTAGGTATTCCGATCCCCAACCTTTGTGCCGCCTCCAGAATAGTTGTTCCTTCCTCGACCTCAATACGTTCTCCGTCAATCGTGACCGGTATCATCCTCGCCTTTCCTACTGCACCACGACGGCCCCAAAGTTACAAGTGTCCATACAAACGCCGCACTTGATACAGAGGTCTTGATCTATCACGTGAGGCTCCTTCTTATCCCCAGAAATCGCTTCTTGGGGGCACTGGCGCGCACAAGCAGTACAGCCGGTGCATGCCTCCGGGTCGATGGTATACGTGATCAACGCTTTGCATACGTGCGCCGGACACCGGCGTTCGTGGATGTGAGCCTCGTACTCGTCACGGAAGTAGCGGATCGTCGACAGTACTGGATTGGCCGCCGTCGTGCCCAGGGCACAGAGGGAGAAACCCTTCAGCAGACTACCCAGCTCTTCCAGCAAGGCGATATCGCCAGGCCGACCTTCTCCCTCGCAGATGCGATTGAGGATCTCCAGGCTACGTGCGATTCCCTCGCGGCAAGGAGTGCACTTGCCACACGACTCCTCCCGCAGGAAGTTGAGGAAATAGCGAGCCACGTCCACCATGCACGTGTCCTCATCCATCACGATCATGCCGCCCGACCCCATCATTGAGCCGACTTTCGTCAATTCCTCGAAGTCCACTGGAAGATCCAGCAGGCTCTCGGGGATGCAACCGCCAGAGGGGCCGCCAGTCTGCACGGCCTTGAACTCCTTGCCGTCAGGGATGCCACCGCCGATGTCGAAGATAATCTCTCTCAGAGTAGTGCCCATGGGCACTTCGACCAGGCCCGTGTTGTTGACCTTCCCAACCAGGGAGAAGATCTTCGTGCCAGGGCTGTTTTCGGTTCCGAGGCTCCTGTACCATTCCCAACCTTTACTGATAATATGCGGCACGTTGGCCCAGGTCCCCACGTTGTTGAGTGTACTTGGCTTGTCCCACAATCCGCGCTCCACCGAGTGAACATACTTGGCCGTCGGCTCCCCCACGTCCCCTTGCAACGAGCGCATCAGAGCGCTGGACTCGCCGCAGACGAAAGCGCCGCCACCCCTGGCGATGTGCACGTCGAAGTCGAAGCCAGAACCGAGGATGTCTCGGCCCAACAGGCCACGTTCCCGTGCCGCCTCCAGCGCCAACCCGAAGTTCTCCACGGCCAGGGGGTACTCGTGGCGCACGTAGATATATCCCTCGGGACTGCCGATGGCATATGCCCCGATGATCATCCCCTCCAACACAAGGTGGGGATTCCCCTCCAGTGTGCTTCGATTCATGTACGCGCCAGGGTCGCCTTCATCGGCGTTGCAGATGACGTACTTGGGCTCGCCTTCCGCCTCACGGCAGCTTTCCCATTTGCGCCCGGTCGGGAATCCCGCTCCTCCGCGGCCTCGGAGCCCGGATCGCTTGACAGTATCCACGACCTCTTCCGGCTCCATGGTCTGGAGAGCCTTCGCCAGAGCGGCGTATCCGCCCCGCAAGATATAGTCCTCAATGCTGGTGGGATCGATGAACCCATTGTCCCCCAGAATGACGCGTTTCTGAAGCCTGTAGAAAGGCACATCGTGCTCATAGACAACCTTCTCGCCGGTCCATGGGTCCGTGTACAGCAGCCGGTCCACGATGTTGTCATCGCCGATGGTCTCCAACACGATTTCCGGCACGTCCTTGCGGTTCACACGCTCGTAGAAGATGCCTTCAGGGCGAATGACAACCACCGGACCTCGCTCGCAGAAGCCGTGGCAGCCCGTAGTGAGAATACGCACCTCGTCCGCCAGCCCTCGCTTCTCGATCTCTTCCCTGAAGGCTGCGATCACAGGCTGACATCCGCCAGCCAGACAGCCGGTACCCGCACAGACGGTGATGCAAGTCCTCTGCGGATCTCCTGCAGCCGCCAGAGCTTCCCGCAGTTGTTCCAGATCCCCAGGACTATGTAGTTTTCTCACTGCTGCGCCTCTTGCTCGGTCGCGCGGAGCTTCTTGACCATTCGAACAGCTCTAGCCCCTGTCATCTGCCCGTGATACTTGCCGTCTACGACAACGACCGGCCCCAGAGCGCAAGCTCCCAGGCAGTTGACCGTCTCCAACGTAAACTCCAGTTGCTCGTCAGTCTCTCCTGCCTTGATGCCTATCTCGCGCTCCAGGGCGTCCACAACCTTGACGGCTCCGCGTACGTGACAGGCAGTCCCGGTGCAAACATTGATCAAGTGCTTGCCCCGTGGCTCGAGGCTAAAGGCTCGGTAGAACGTGGTCAGCCGGAATACCTTGGAGACGGGAATGTTCAACCGTTCTGCCACGTGGCGCAGGGCACCCTCCGGAAGGTAGTTGACCTCATCTTGGACATCCTGCATGATGGCAATGATGGCCGACGGTGCCTCGTTGTGCCGATCTAAGATGCGTTCGAGGACTGTGAGCTCCATTCCCAGTTCCAAGACCCGACCGTTCCCTTTTCCCTTCGTATCGCTGCGGGATGCACCTGAGCTCATTGACTACTCCTCAGCGCTCCGCGATTCGACGAGATCTTCAATGTACGGAGCATTACGGACGATACACTGCTCGACACAGTCGCCGCAACCAGTGCACTTATCCTCGTCCACGCTGCGTGCTTTCTTGCGAACCCGCACCCGGAACCGCCCGTCCTCCCGCCTGACCCATTCCACCTCAGAATAGGTCAGCAGCGTGATATTTGGATGATTCGCCACATCAACCATACGCGGGGTGAGGATACAGGACGAGCAGTCCAAAGTCGGAAAGGTCTTATCCAGCTGGGCCATACGCCCGCCGACGGAAGGCTCACGCTCCACCAGATACACATGGAAGCCGGCGTCAGCGATGTCGAGCGCGGCCTGGATGCCGGCAATTCCGGCACCGATCACCAACGCCGCTGGTTCGCTCTTGCCCATAGTCATTCTCCTTCGAAAACACGCCGCTGAGTTCCATCCGTCAACCTCTAGACGACCGCCTCCAGCATCCGATACACGCCCACTACTTCAGCATTCTGTCGCCGCGTGGCCTTATTGGGGCAGGCGACGACACACGCCCCACAGCCCTGACAGAGCACCTCGATAACCTCCACCGCGTGGGCCCCCGGCTCGAGCACCCGGGCGCCGTACGGGCAGATCTCGACGCACTGCCCACAGGCAGTGCACAGCCGCTCGTTGACCCGAACGGGCGGCAGCGGAGCCCTCAGTGTTTGCTGCTTCAGCAACGCAGCGGCCCGCATCGCAGCCCCTTGAGCCTGCACGATGGCCTCGTCGGAGAAGCGAGGCGAATGCGCCAGACCGCACATGAAGACACCCCGCTTGGTGAAATCCAGGGGACGCATCTTAGGGTATTCCTCCTGGAAGAACCCATTCCTGTCCAGCGGCAGCTCCAGGACATGAGCCAGCTCCTCAACATCGTTGGGCTCGATACCGGTGCTCAACACCAGCATCCCCGCGCGGAGCTCCACGTCTGCGCCGGTGAGCGGTTCCCGGAGGCGGACAAGCAACTCGCCATCGTCCCCCGTAATCTGAGGCTTGTCCGGCAGTTCATAGCGGAGAAAGATCACCCCTTTCTGGCGGGCCTCGCGATAATAATCCTCTCGGAAGCCGTACGTGCGCATCTCCCGGTAGAGCACAAAGACACGGGCATCAGGGTTCCGCTCCTTGATGCGCAGCGCGTTCGTGACGGCTTTCGTGCAACAGACGCGACTGCAATACGGACGCTCAGGCTCCCGAGATCCCACGCACTGGATCATCACCACGTCCGCGGGAATATGCTCGTCCGCCTCAATCATCCTGTCCAGCTCTCGTTGAGTGACCACGTGGGGATTCTCCCCGTAGAGATACTCGGTCGGCATGACCTCGTGCCCGCCCGTAGCCACCACGATCGCCCCATGCGTCAGCTGCTTCGTCCCCCCCTCAGAGAGGGTCACCGTCGTCTCATACTGACCGACCCAGCCGGTGACGTCCTCGACCTCTGCCTCGCGGTAGACGTGGATCCGCTCGTTCTGCTCTACCCTGCCGACCAAAGACGTCGTGAACGCCGCCGGATCCTCGCTGGTCGGCACGTAGCGCAGCTCTCTCAGCTCCCCTCCGAGCTCCCCCGACCGTTCCACCAGATCCACCTCGTGGCCCATCTCGGCCAGGCCGAGGGCGGCGGTCATTCCAGCCAGCCCTCCGCCGATCACCAGGGCCCGCTGCGACAACTCTCTGTCCTCACGGTGAACCGCTTGATCCATTCGGACGCCAGCCACGGCCATCTGCAGCAGCTCTTTGGCCTTCCCGGTGGCGCTCCTCCCATTCCCCTGATGAACCCAGGCGACCTCTCCACGAAGGTTGACGCGCTCCAGCAACCCAGGGTTCAGACCTGCATCGCGCATCATCGTCTCGAAGGCATCTTGATACTCGCGCGCGGGACAACCGGCGATCACAACGCGGTTCAGCCCATCGTCTTCGATCGCCTCGGCGATCTGCCGACGACCGCTCAACAGGCACGCATGATCCATCGTCCGTACCAATGCCACGTCCCGGAGCCCTCGCGCATGTTCACCCAGTTCCTGCAGATCGACTACTGCCCCGATCTCTCCACGACAATCGCACAGGAACACGCCCACGCGCGGCCACTCCAGGCTCACGTCGCGCTCCTCGCGCTGCGCCTCCCCCTGCGCCGGATCCTCCGTGCCCCCGAGGGTCGCCTCTCGATCGATGAGGCCAGCTGCCACAGCCGCCACCGCCGAGGCCTCGACGACGGTCTCGGGGACATCCTTCGGGTCGCGGAAAGCGCCACTGATCAGGATGCCCGGTCGTGAGGTCTGCGTCGGATGGAACGTATCGGTCACGCCGAATCCATATCGGTCCAGATCGACCCTCAGCGCCTCACCCAGCGTCCGGAAACCCAGCGGCGGCTCAAAGCCCACCGCGAGCACCACCATATCGAAATCCTCTTCGTGGACCTCGCCGTCCTCGCCAACGAAATTGAGCCGCAGATCGCCCGTCTGCTTGTAGTCGTGGATTGAGGAAACCATCGCGCGCCGGTAGTCCACCCCCGGCAGCGCCTCAACTTGATCGAAATACTCGTCGAAGTCCTTGCCGTGAGCGCGGATGTCCATGAAGAAGACCGTCACGTCGAGCTCGGGGTCGAGTTCCTTGGCAACCTGCACCTGTTTGGCGGTGTACATGCAGCAGACCGAGGAACAATACCCGCGATCAATCGACGGGTCGCGCGACCCGACGCATTGGATGAAAGCGATACGCCGCGGCTTCTCCCCATCCGACGGCCGCACAATATCCGCGCCTGTGGAGCCAGAGAGGCTGACCATGCGCTCGAACTGAATGCTGGAAAGAACGTTGTCGTAGTAACCGAAACCGTACTCACCCTTAACGCCGGCATCGAACGGCTCGTAGCCGGGGCTCATCACCACGGCCCCCACCTGAATCTGTTCCAGATGCTCCGTCATCTCCAAGTCGATGGCGTTGGTAGGACATTCTGCAACGCACTCACCACAGCGCGTACAATACTCCATATCGATGACGTACGTGGAGGGAATGGCGCGAATGGGAGGCCGATAGACCGCCTTCTGCCTGGCGATGTCCCCTTCGTACTGGTGAGGCCGCTCGACGGGACAGACTTGAGCGCAGCGACCGCAGTTGTCGCAGAGATCACCATCGACGTAGCGCGGCTTGCGGCGCACCGTCACCGTGAAGCTCCCGGGCTCCCCCGCCACATCCTCGACCTCGCTATAAGAAAGAATCTCGATGTTCTCGTGCAGGTCACACTCGATGGTGGGGCAGTACGCCGCCCGCCCCGGCAACATGAGGCAGATACCACAGGAGTCGGTAGGAAACGTCCGATCCAGTAGATGCATGGACCCCCCAATGCCCGGGGCGCTGTCCACGAGGGCAACCCGGTAGCCGGCCTCCGCAAGCAGCAATGCCGACTGCATGCCACCAATTCCGGCGCCCACAATCAAGACAGCGTCGCTCTTCACAGACTCAGTTTCAGCCCTGGGAGATTCGTTGTTGTCGCTCATAAGCCCTGTCGCGCCTTGCATTCTCTAAAGAAGCCCTCGGTCTCGAAGCAGCGGGCGGGGGTCTGCGCTGTGCCTGCGTAACCACTTCTCCACCTGAGGCAGGCCGAGAGCCAGCGCCATCAGCTCCGTGAGATAGAGGATGGGCATCTTCTCCCCGGATCGCGGTGCCTGACGGGTGTCCAGATTGATCTCGCACATCCCACAAACCGAGACGATGCAATCGGCACCCGCCTCAGCGGCTCCCTCGACGATCTTGGTCGATAATCCGCTCACGATATCGCCGCGGGAGAGGGTCAGACTGGCACCACAGCAATCGACCTTGTACGACCAATCGATAGCCTCTGCACCAAGCACGTCCACCAGCCGATCCATCGTCACGGGATGCTCCGGATCGTCCCACCCCGTCAGCTCCGGAGGACGCACCAGCACGCACCCATAGTAGGATGCCACTTTCAGTCCGTTCAGCGGCTTGGTCACCTTGTCCCTGAGCTCATCCTCGTCCAGGTCGTTGCTCAGCACCTCCAACAGGTGACGAGGTCGTGCTTCTCCCTCGTAGTGGAAGTCCAAGATGCGCTCCATCCTCTCTCGCCAGATTTCGTCGTCGCGCATCTTGATGTCGGCATTGCGGCAATTCTGGTAACAGGCGGGGCACGGAATCATCATGTCCAGCTCTGCCTCCTGAGCCAAAGCCACGTTCCGACCCGGTAGGGCCAGGGCCAGCTCATGGTCGAGACTATGCGCCGACGAGGCGCCGCAGCAGTTCCAGTCCTCGAGCTCGATCAACTCGATCCCCAAGGCTTCGCACACAGCTTCGGTGGACAAGCCGAACTCGACGGCCGTGGTCTGGGAGGTGCATCCAGGATAGTAGGTGTACCGCATGGGTGTACTCATCGGCTCACCTCCACCTGCTTCTCCCGAGATGAGGCATCGGCAGGCCCCTCGTAGAGCGCCTTGATCTCCTCTAGCCCCTTAATCCGGTCCGGGAGCAACGAGAGCTTCCCGTTGAGAACAAGGTCGGCGCCCAACTTCATATCACCAAGCAGACCCTTGAAGAACACCGGCACCTCCGTCAGCAGTTCTCGAGTCTTGAACTCGGCCAACATGGTAACCTCGTGCATCCGACCCCATAGTCTTATGCTATCGAGGAACGACCGATGCAGGGAGTAGATAGCGGTCTCCGCTGCATACCCCTCGTCCAGCGCCGTGTGGCGGAGCACGTCCATGACCGGCGCCAGTCGAATCTGATTAGGGCAGCGCGCACCGCACGCTTCGCACCCGATGCACATCCAGATGGTCCTGCTGCGGAGCACCCGTTCCTTCTGCCCCAACTGGATCATGCGAAGGAGCTGCGCCGGCTTGTAGTCCATCATGTGCGCCGTTGGACAGCCCGCCGTGCACTTCTGGCAGTAGTAACAACTGTGGACATCTTCGCCGCTGCACTCACTTACGACATCGCTGAACGCAAGATCGGTGCCTATAGCCAGCGCCACGTCGCCAAGTGCCATTGTCTCCTCCACAGATTGTGTCGCGACCAGGTCGAAGTCATAGGCCCCCACAGCCACCCTGCCTCCAGGGCGCGTCCGCTCTCGGCCATCAAGCCCGCTCAGAAGACCCCCGAGTTGTCGACCAGCCAGAAGACCAGGATCGCCATATCGAGCGTCTCCCCGCTATCCGTGATGAAATAATCCTCCAGCGTTACCTCGTGACGGAATCCCAGATTTTCGAAGGCCTTGATCACCTGAGGCTGGGTCAGCACGACCTCCGCATACAGCTGCTGCAGCCCAACACGCCGCGCGACGTCGATCAGGCAGCGCACCATCAGCGTCCCTATCCCCATACGCCGATACTCTTTGTCGAGGAAGATGCGCACCCAGGCCAGGTGACGGTGGAAGTGCTCGCCGAAGTGGAGCGTCGCCTCTCCCACCATCTTCTCATCCACGACGGCTACGAGAGGAAAGACACGCTTCAAGTCGAGGTCGCGCACCCAGCGCCTCACCACCTCCGGATCGCCCGCATCACTGCGGAAGTACTGCAGATCTCGATCCGATGCCCGGGCAAAAAGGGCCACGAGGCTCTCCTCGTCCTCCTCCGTCAGCGGGCGCAGCAACAGCCGTTCCCCAGATGGCAATGTCTTCAACTTGCGATAGTTCGCTAACTGCTTCCAGACGTCTGCCATTTCCTACCTCCTTCAATCGGCTAAGCGTATTCCTTCAGGCGCCCCTAGCTGTGTCACTCATAAACCCTGGCTCGCCCCGCCTGGCAATCTGCAAGCTCCCCATCTACTGACCCTGATCGCTGAACAGCGGTCTGGGATCGACGTAGTGATCCTCCAAACCCCAGGTCTCCTCTGGCAGGTCCAGCGCCACAGCCATCAACTGGGTGAAGTAGAGCACGGGCACTCTGGTCCCCCGACGGCTGAGCCCCGTCTCCCGCTGGGGATAGTCCAGGTTGAACTGACACAGCGGGCAGGCGGTGATGATCAGGTCGGCCCCGTGTTCTCTGGCCGAGGTGACAATGTCGTTGGAGAGCGACTCGGGGACCTCTGGCTCCTTCACGGTCAAATAGGAACCACAGCACTCAATGTTGTAGGGGAAGTCAACCGGCTCGGCACCGAGGGCTCGCACGAGATCGTGCAGGATATGAGGGTCTTCCGGGTCATCCAGGCCGATCTCTTCGTATGGGCGCAGAAGGAGACACCCGTAATACGGGGCGACCTTCAGGCCTGATAGGGGCCGTTTCACGCGCTGAGCCAAGCCCGCGGGCGCCTCCTCCCAACCCAACTCATCACGGAGGATCTCCAAGAAATGCGCGACATAGACATCGCCCTTGTATTCCTCCTCCGTGAACCAGTTGATGCGATCCAACATCTCCTCGTCACGCTCCAATAGCGCCTGGGAACGCCGGAGGACGTTAAAACAGATCGAGCAGAGTGTGGTGACGCGATCACCGGCCTGCTGAGCCTGATAGAGGATACGCGTCGGCGCGATAAGGGCCAATGAGTCGTCCACCATAAGCGGAAACGTGGCTCCGCAGCACTGCCACTCCGGAAGCTCTTCGAGCTCCAATCCGAGTACCTTCGCCACCGCTCTGCCCGAGCGGTCGTAGTTCTTCGCCTTCGTCGAGAGTGTACAGCCTGGGAAGTAAGGAATCGCCATCAACTCGCTCCAAGCTCTGGCGCACTGATATGTTGTTCGGAGAGACTCACCAGCCGCCCACCAACCTACTTCATGTACTTTCTGCACCCACCGATGATCGCGAGCTGAGGCAACTCGTGCAAGAGCTCCAGGGGGAGATCGTTGAGATCTAGCTTCGCGACCCCTTTGCGCAGCGCAATCTGGCGCAGCGCCTCCATCAACCGAGGCAGGTCGACGCCCTTAGGGCAGCGAGCGACGCACGTCAGGCACGAGGCACAGATCCAGATCGTGTTGGTCTCCAACACCTCCTCCATCCCGAGTTGCGCCATGCGGATGACCTGGCTGGGCAGAATGTCCATCGTGGCCACCACAGGGCAACCGGCGCTGCATTTGCCGCACTGGTTGCACGCCAGGAGATCCTGCCCACTGATCTCCTCCACCTGCTGCACGAACCGTCCCCGTACCTTCTCGACCGATATCTCCGTCCTCATGCCACCCCCAGAAACCCGCTCCCGTCCCTGCGTCTGCGGAGAGTCTCGGCCCTCCCGGACTCCCACACCGCCCCGCGCCAACGCACCCGCATCCAGGGCTTGCCAAACACGCGGCTTAGGTACCGCATCGGCCTAACTGCACACACCGGCCGCGCGCTCCGCTGAGACCAACGTGTTCTGCAGCAGCATGGCGATGGTCATCGGTCCGGTGCCCCCGGGCACAGGCGTGACGTAGCCGGCGACCTCCTTGACCTCGTCGAAGTCGACATTGCCCATCACCCGATAACCCTTCTCCGCTGTCTCATCCCTCACCCGGCTCCACCCGACATCGATCACGGCAGCGCCCGGCTTGACCCAGTCGCCCTTGACCATCCCTGGCTCGTCGATGGCGGCGACCAGGATATCCGCGCGCCTGCTGATCCCGGGGAGATCCTCGGTGTGCGGGTGACAGATATCGAGTGTGGCCCCACGATGAAGGAGCAGCATCGCAGTCGGCAGACCGACGATGTTGCTCGGACCAAGCACCACCGCTTCTCTGCCTCTGATAGCCACATTGTACCGATCGAGCAGCTCAACGCAGCCCAGCGGCATGCAGGGCGCGAAGGTGGGTTCAACACCCTGGAGCGTAAGGCGTGCGATGTTGACCGGGTGAAAGCCGTCCACGTCTTTCTCCAACGCGATCGCAGCCAACGTCTCATCTTCGTCCAGATGGTCGGGCAGGGGCAGCTGCACCAGGATGCCGTGAACCCTTGAATCCGCGTTCAAGTCTGCGATCTCGCGCATCAACTCGACCTGGTCGATGTCCTCGGGCAAGTGCCGCCCGAATGGGCGCATCCCAGCCTGCTCACACTGCCGCTCCTTCATCCTGACATACGACTGTGAGGCTGCGTTCTCTCCCACGAGCACCGTCGCTAAACCAGGCACCACGTCGTGCTCGGCCTTCAACCGCTCGACCTCGGCCCTGACCTCCTCGCGGATCGTGGCCGACGTCACCCTGCCGTCCAACAATTCTGCCGTCATACGTCCTCCCGTGTGGAACGTCGGTACGCTAGCACATCGGCGGTTATGCGGGTCCGTCTGCTGTACACGGCGATCCGGGCTCAGCAGATTCAGAAGCCCTTCCAGGGGACGGCCTGATCACCGTCCTTCATCTGGATGCGCCGGTCCCGACCAGCCAAGACCCGATCTACCGAGACACCGAGCTTGCCAAATCCCTTGCCCGTCAGGTTACAGCCGCAGGTAGGAATCGGTGTAGATGACGTTGTTCTCCAACACCTGGACCGTCTTCCAGATCGCCTCCTGCTCTGGATCGTCCAAGTCGAAGTCCGTCGCCTCAGGCTCTTCCATCGCTGCGATACGATCGTGTAACTTGACGAGACACGCGCCCAGCGGCGTGGAGTCATCCCTCTCCTCAACGATGCGGATAAAGTCCATCAGATCCTCGTCGAAGGGATCCGCGATGATCATATCGATCCCGGCGCCCATGATCATCACCTGATAGACTCGATTGAGCAAAGGGCGCATGTCGTATGGCACTGCGTTAGAGACATTGGACAGCCCGGCGTTCGTCTTCGGCGCCGGGTCCCAGGCGAACTTGAGCATACGGACTGCGTCGATGAACTCGGGGCAGTACTCCTGGCACCCAGACACCGTGAGGACCAGCGGATCGATGATGAAATCCTCCATCGGGAAGTCGATCTCCAGCATGCGAGGGATCAGCTTCTCAATAGCGATGGTGACGCGCTCATCGGCGCTGACCGGGATCATGCCCGACTCCATCGTGAGCCCGATAAGTCGTGTATTATACTTCTTAGCAACAGGCGGGACCCTCTCGAGCGACTCCTCCTTGGCGGAGACGGAGTTGATGATGGGCTGGGCCTTCGAGACGACCTGGCAGGCCGCCTCGATGGCATCCAGGTTGGTGGTATCGAAGACCAGGGGCACGTCGACAACTTCCTCGACGACCTCGACGAGCCAGGGCAGGAGCTCCTCGCCCTCCCTCTTCTGAGGGCCGATGTTCAGATCCACGGCGCTCGCCCCGGCGTCTACCTCGCGCACCGCCATGTCCTGGAAGAACTTCGCATCTCGCTCCTCGATAGCTCGCGCCACCTTGGGGGACACGACGTGGATGTTCTCACCAATGATGTACATGACCATTCCTCCTATTCTGTAGATTACGCTGATTCCACTTCACCAATTCGCGCCGCGAAACCCTCTGCCACGAAGACTAGGGCCCTCCGTCAACCAAGATCTCCCCCGCAATCTCCCGCACGGCCTGATACAGGTCAGTCTCCGCCGGCAGCTCTACCAGCGGTCGGCCGGTGAACTCAAACTCCGCCATCGCGGACTCCTCCGGCACGGTGCCGACCAGCTCCAGCCCGGTCTCCTCGATGGCCTTGACGAGCGGTTGAGGGATGGCCTCCATACCTCCGCGCCCATCACTTCGCAGTCGATTGAGGACCAGGCAGACCCGGCCGACCCCAATCTCCAATTCTGGCACCATCTCCTGCATGCGCTTCGCCGTGATCAGGCCGCGTTGAGTCGGATCGGTCACCAACAAGAGCACATCAACATCTCTGGTCGTACGCCGGCTCAGATGCTCCATCCCCGCCTCGTTGTCGATCACGACATAGTCGTACTGCTTCTCCAGACGGTCAAGGATCACGCGCAACATCTGATTCGCCGCGCAGTAGCAGCCGGGCCCTTCCGGACGCCCCATGGCGAGAAGATCAACTCGTTCACCCTCCACCAGGGACATCTGAATCTGATAGTCGAGGTACTCGTGCTTGCTCATCCCTCCAGGCATCGACCCGGCCAGAGCCCCGCTGGTCTGAACCTGCTCCAGCATCTCCTCCCGAATCTCACCGATCGTCTGATAGAGCTCCATCCCGAGCACGAAATGAAGGTTGCTGGCCGGATCGGCATCTATGGCAAGGACAGCACCAGGGCGCTCCTCTACCAGGTAGCGAATCAGGAGGGCCGCGACGGTGGTCTTGCCCGTCCCTCCCTTGCCAGCCAACGCGATTGTTGTGGTCATCGTCCTCTCTAGCCCACCATATCCTTCACCGACGGGAACTTGTCCACGTCCGTGTGAGGCAGGAACAGGGCAGCGTTGAACTCATCGAAGAACGTATTATCGGCCGACAGCTCCAGATAGGTCATCATCTCCCCAACTTCTGCCACCTGCTTCCGCTTCTCTCGAGAGATAAGAGCCATGTAGGCTCCGCGAACCGACGTGTTGCCCAGAAAATGGAAACTCTCATAGGGCATGTCGGGCAGCAACCCGATCTGGATTGCTTTCTCAACGTTGATGTACTGACCGAAAGCCCCTCCAACCAGCACACGCTCAACCACCTCCAACGTCAACCCGACGCTCCGAGCCAGGATGGAGAAGCCAGCGTAGATCGCCGCCTTGGCGCGCATCAGGTTGTTCAGATCAACGTTCGTGATGACGATATCTCGACCGGTCTCGGTCTCGTCGCTCCACGCGATGACATACTCGGCCCCGTGCTCGCCGTCCCGCACGCGGTCCGTGTCCAGCTCAAGATTGACGTTGCCGCTCTTGTCGATCACCCCAGCCATAAACATCTCCGCCATCAACGAGATCAGGCCGGACCCACACACCCCGCGAGGTCTCTCCTCTCCGATCACCCGGTACGTGGTCTCATACGTCCTGGCATCCACCCACACTTCCTCGATGGCGCCGGTCGTCGCACGCATCCCGTCAACGACGCCAGCGCCCTCGAAAGCCGGCCCCGCTGAACAGGCGCACGCGATCAGCCACGTACAGTCGCCCAGTACCATCTCCCCATTGGTCCCGACGTCGACGAACAACGTCAATTCCTCGTCTTTGTCACACATCCCGGAGCTCACCACGCCGGCGGTGATATCCGCGCCGACATAGGAAGCGATCCCGGGAAGGCAGTCGACGGTCGCTGCGGGATTGATCCCCAGCCCGATTTCGTGAGCCTGGAACGGAGGCAGATGATTGACGACGGTGATGAAGGGCATCAGGCGAATGGTCTCCGGCGGAATCGCCGCGAAGAGATGAAGCATGGTGCTGTTACCGGCGACCATAGCCTTATAGATCTCGTCCGTCCTGATGCCGCGCTCGTCGGCCGCCTGCTGGAGCAGGACGTTGAAGGTCTCCAAGACCAGATCCTGCAGCTCCACCAGGTTGTCCTCACCCTTCGACGCATAGATGATGCGCGAGATAACATCCTCACCGCGCGCGATCTGACCGTTGTAGTCCGCCTTCTGCGACATCACCTCGCCGCTGATCAAGTCGACGAGCCAGACGACGTTGCTGGTGGTACCGATGTCCATCGCGACGGCCCAGAGGCTCTCCAGGCGCTCGCCGGGCAGCACGTCGATCAGCCGAGGCGGGCCTTCGGGGCGATCCCAGCTATCCAGCTCGATCACCACCGTCGCAGTCCAATCGCCTTCCCGGAGGGCCGGACCCAGCCTGCGCAAGACGGGCAGGGAGGCCTGGATGTCTCGCAGGTCATAACGCCGGGATAGCTCGCGCTGAAGCCGGGACCAGTCGTCCGTCTGGTCCTGGAGGCTGGGCGGATCGAGGGTAACGACGTACTTCCGCAACGGCTGATCGTGGACGCTGTACGGGAACGGGAGTTCGACCTTCGCCGCCCGCTTGCTCATCCCCAGGTGTCGCTCGATCTTCTCCTGGGGCGGCACGGTGACGATGAGATCTCCCTCGACGGTCGTCTGACAGGCCAGCGCATACCCCGCTGCCACGTCATCGGGCGACAGACGCTCGGTGGAGTGTCGACGAACGGAGCCCTCCTCGACGATGACCGCGCAACGACCGCATCGTCCCTGACCCCCGCAGGGCATATTGATGTCCACGCCGGCCTCCTGTGCGGCCTCGCTCAGGAGTTTACCGCTGTCGACCTCCGCCTCGCGGTCAGCGGGAAGGAATTTCACTCGGCAGGTTGCCATACCGTAACCTCGGCAAGCTGGTAGATTGACACGGTGGTAGACCGGCAGGCTGTCACACTGGTCAGAAGGGACGCCCAACCTATCGGTCTCCCGGTCATTTCTTTCACCAGCTCACTCCGCGCCTCACAGGTACGTCGGTCGGACAGAGCATGCGGTTGTGTCTGGCCTCCCGACCAGACACAACCGCAGGTCGTGCCAGCACTAGTCGGGGCTCCAGAGCTTCAGGTACCCGGGCAGGTCGACCGCCTCCCGCGGACCAACCAGGATTTCCCACTCGGGCAGCTCTTCCTCAAGCTCGCCGAGCAGTACAGCCACGTGGCCGGGGATGATCAACTTCCGGTGGTCGACCTTCTCGGCGAGATCTGTGGTCTTGACCGCCTTCGCGATGCGCTCGGCGTCGAACTCCCCTGCAGCCCACGCTGTCAGCACGCTCATTCCTTCTGCAGCAGCAACCAGGAGCCAACCGGGTACCCCGCTGCCGTCGACCTCGTTCGCCACCGAGAAGTACGTGATGGAGAAGTTTGTCGTCACCATGACCGGAGAATCTAGACCGGGATCGTTGATCTCGTACAGACCCGGCTCCACCTGGATCGGTTCCTGTGGATTGGTGTAGACATTTGCGCGGAGCACCAAGAGAGGGTAGGCCGTGGCGGGGCTGAAATCATCGAGCACGACGAACCCGGCGTACTTGGCAATCGCCTGAGTTGCAGCGACGGGCGCCATGGCTGGCTCATCGACGCACTCCGCGGGAAAGTTGATGATCGGGAAACCCAGAGGACGGAAGTTCTTCTCGATCGCCATGCGCCGAATCAGGGTGTTCAGCGCCAGCGTTGAGTGCAGGTCACGCACCCCCGGGTCGAGTACAACCCGGTCGACGCCCGCATCCTTGACCCTCGTCACCACGTCGGTGAGACTGCTTAGCGTCTCCGCACGGACTGCCGCCGGCGCCTCGTGCTCTTTGGCCATGGCAGCGAAAGGCTCCCAGTTGTCAGCCGTCGCCCCGTAGATCAAGGGCTGCGTATCACCAGCGGCCTCCAGGCCCTTCGCCATCACGTCTGGGTCATCGGCAATGAGGATCAGAGGGACCTTAGCGGTGTCAAGCACGGCTCCCACAGCGTTGGCAAACTGGTCACCCGAGCCGGTGGCCTGGACCGCCATCCCGTCGAGGCTCAACTCCATACCCACGTATTCGACGGTGTACGACATCGCCTCGTCAGTCTGTGCCCTGATCTCATCCAAGAGTTGGTCGTCGTAGACGCGGATGAAGATCCCGGCCGGGTTGTAAAAGCGCTTCTCGTGGCGGAAGAGCACGATCTCGTTCCCGGCCTCCGCCTTGCGCCCGTCGGCGGACAACGTCACCAGCCGGATCGGCGGTGCGCTCGACTCCGCCAGCTTCTCCCGTGACTCGTCAGAGACGTACGGGCAGTCGTCCAAATCCGCTTGCTTGGCCGCCAACTTCATGGCGAAGGCAAGGCAGGTGGGATAACCACACTCCTGACAGTTGGTCTGAGGCAGAAGTTTGTAGATCTGAATACCGGAAAGTGCCATCTTGTTGTCTTTCTCCTTTACCCCGATCAGGGCACCTATGCGCTAGGCCACGAGGTACGGCTGACAAGCCCTGTTTCGCACGTCAAACCTGGCGCAAAGGCACCCGGATCACATTCTACGCCTCACCCCACAGTTCATCCAGCATGTTGTCAATCCGCCTCACCGCCTCCGGGTGGCGCAGCACGAGGATGTCGGCAGCGGACTCGACCAGCGTAGCCGCCGTCACCGTCTCCCAGTTGATAGCTCGTTCCTCCCACTCGCCCCAGGCTTCAGGCACGTCCTCGTCGACCTTCGCCTCCTTCTGGCGCCAGGCTTCCTTGCCGACGATGACGATCATGGGCAGCTGGGTCATGGTATCACCCTGCAACGCCGCCAGCCGCAGCCGCTCCATGACGGAGTACCCATACTCCATCCCGTACCCCACGCCAGCGCAGGTCGGATCCATCACGATCTGATCGAGCGGCAGTCCCATATCGCTGATCAGGATATTGAGCTGCTTCGCCAGATTGACATCCATGGCGGTGCTGGCAATCACAAGCGCATCGTGGGCAAGCGCCGCTGCCACAATGGTACGGTAGTTCTTCTCCTCGCACAGCCCCAGCACGACGCGCTCGCCGGCAGCCTCCTCCGCGACCGGGACGAGGAGTTCGTTGTCTGCCTCCACCTGTCCCGGGCCGAAGACGATCAACGGTAACCCCGTCGCCTGCAGCACGTTCCGAACTGTGGAACGGACTGTCGCGGGGGTGTTCGGTTCCCCATCGGCATCCTGAAGGCTAAGCTGAAGAGCGATCAGGTCCGCGCCTCTCTTCTCTGCCGCTTTGGCCCACTCGGCGGGGTCATCCAGCACATCGCCCCAGGCCTCTAGTAGCATCGGCGACCAGTCCTCCGGTTTCTTGTCCTGAATCTCGATGGCGATTGCGGGACGGTGACCGATGTCCCCCTCGAAATCGAGGAAGGGGAGCGTGGTCTGACCGCCAACGGTGACCACCTTGCTCCGCGTGCCTCCGTCCGCCTCGGTGGCCCCCAGGGTGATCTCGCGGACCTTGCCCGTCCATTTCTTCTTGAGGACCTCTACCTCCGTCTCCTTCTCCTCGCTCCACGGTGAGACTTCAGGTCGAGCACGTCTGACCGCGGGCTCGGCTTCTTCCTCCTCCCTTTCCTCAGGTTCGGGCTGAGCGACGCGCTCGGCCTCCTCGACCTCCGGTGCACGCTCCTCCCCCACCTCTTCGACGGGCGGCACAGGCGCTGCCGGTGCCCGGCGGACGGCGGTGGTCGGCACGTCACCGCCAAGCTCCCGGAGGGCGGCGACCATCGCGTCGCGGAACCGATCGATGACGATACCCGCCGTCATCTTGGCGAGCTCCTCTATGTCAGCGCCCGCCGGCGCTTCGGCCCTCACCGGGACCTCGGCCTCGCGCTCGGTT
>CAYMHT010000010.1:0-44938 GCA_964390305.1 uncultured Anaerolineales bacterium | reverse complement strand
CCCTCCCACAGCATCGCCCACGTCCGTTCTGACCAACAGGAAGTTGGTCTCGCTGCGCGTGACCGGCTCTGCGCCCATCTCCAGCGCCTTCTCGTACATCTCCCCGTCGGTCCCCTTGAGTCCCACGCTGCCCCCCATCCCGGCCACAGGATTGACGATCAGACCGACTGTCTTCTTCTTCATTGTGAAGCCCTTCCGACTGGTTCTTCTTGCGACCCATTCAGAGGATTGGAGAGGACCCTGACGGCACACCGGGCCTTCGGCAGGAGCATCGGAACCTCCTCACAGTAGTCCCTGTATGCCTCCCCGAACTTGTCGCGAAGTTCCGGCTCCTCCACCAGAAATAGGAATCCGAAGATCCACAGCCACTGCGTCGTCGTGATCAGCACGAACGACCAGCGGTGCCCGATCAGCAGCCCCAGCGATGTCATGAAGATGCCCACGGCCACGTGATGGGGGTGCCGCACGCAGCGGTAGAGGTCGTCCGTGATCAGCCGGGTCGTGCACCCCCACTCTTCCGCCTCTCCCCGGAGTTGCAGCAGCCTTCCCGTTCTCTTGAGCGGGAAGTGAGCGGCCACGACGCCAATGAATCCCAAGAGGCGCACGACCCCCGGGAAAGGTTCAGTCCGCAGAATGACATCCGCGGCGATTCCTCCGAGGATGGATATCCCGGCCAGCAGGAGCCAGAGGATCAGACGAATCCGACACTTAGACATTGCCTCACCCCCAATGCCTTTATATAGTTGAGTGACGAGCCGCTTGCTCCCTGTCTGTGCTGTCAGTCGGAGGCGGGTGCCTCATCTACTCGTGTCGGCACGCGCCTTCGTTCGAACAGGGCGGCGCGTCGCATCGCTCCTCGCGTCCACAGCAGGTGCGTCCCGCGGGTCGAGCCGTTCGACCGCTCAACACCGTGGGCGTGGATAGGAGCTTCTTCAATGACGAACTCCCGCAGTCTGGGCACGTGACCACTCCTTGATCTCGCACCAGCGCCTCGAACGTCGTTCCGCAGTCGACACAGCGATACTCATAGATTGGCATTGTCGCCGCCTCCGTCTCCGCCAAAGCGAATGTTCAGCTCGGGGGCACGCACCAGCGTGTTGACCAGTGTAGCGCGCCTCGCCACCTTGCGCAATCGCCGCTTCGCAGCCGCGCTCGGCTCCGGCTCCAGGTTCAGTGTCGCTCTTAAGGTGTCTAACCGGCGGGGGCCCGGGATCTCGTCGTACGCCATCTCCACGCTCAGGCGCTCGATTCCCATGTCATGCAGCCTGCAGGAGTTCAGCACGAACTCGAGCAAACAGGCGCCAATCGCTGCCACAAAGAGGGAGGGTGCGCTCATCGCTGTCCCTCCGCCCCCATCCTCAGGCGCAGCATCTACGGTGACGGTATGCTCGTTCGCTGTGGCCAGGAAACGCATGTCCTCCACGTGCTCCACGCTGAGCTTCACGCTGACTACCCCCCTGCCAGTCTCGGCCGCATGATGTGTCTAGTGCCCGCGCCGCCGCCGGCGCAGTCGACGGCCTTGGCCGTTTCTCCTCCATGACACCCCTGTTCCGCCAGCCGTCCCCCCCGGTGTGGCGCCTTCCGTGGGCCGCTCGGCAAGCCAGCGGCCCACTGCCTGAACTAGTGCGTCAGCGACCCGTGCAACAAGCCCCACCCCAATGGCGGCGACCGCGGGGCCGGCCGTCTCAACGAGCGACCGCCGGCGATCGACGACGGGAGCGAGTCGCTCCTCGGCCCGACGCCTCTCCACCGCCTGGTCCTCCGCCCGGACGAGCTGCCCTTCGACCACTGGATGTATCGCATCTTCCGGGCAGACGTCGAGGCAGGCTTCGCACCCGGTGCACGTTTTGTCGTCAACGCGTGCGACGTCGTCTACGAGAGCGATCGCGCCGACCGGGCAGACCTCGATGCACGCACCACACCCCGTGCACCGTTCGGCGTCTATCCACATGACTTGGTCGTTGCTCATCTGGTCCTCCTTACGATTTATGCCTGCTGTGCCCCACAGCTTTACCGCGGGTTGCTGGCCCATCCCTCTCACTCCTGACGGGTGACCGCGGTCCTAGCTGCCGGACAGGCCTTGAGACTCGGTAGACTGGGATATAATCACGCTGGATGACCGGCCCCGGCATTCCTGAGCTCACAGTGCATCACAGGCATTCCTTTCTCTGACTGTTGCGCAGGCTTCTCATTCACCCCTTTTCTGCCCTCGAAGAAGGCTGTGACGTCACAGGCGGCAGTCGTGCTGATCTACTCCCGGTGTTGTAGCCCCTGAAGCAGTTGTTCGAGGATCGGCTGGTCGGTGAACGATCCACCCCCGATCGCATTGTTGGGGCACGCCGTGACACAGCCTCCGCAGCCCATGCAGCAGTTGTGATCTACCGTCGAGACACGTCTCTCCTCTTCCACCACCAAGGAAAGCGCGTCGTATGGGCACATCTCCACACAGTTTCCGCAACCAGAGCAGAGAATGGGATCTATGACAACGGTGTCCAGGGGAGACTTGTACCCCGCCTCCAACGCCAGCTGACGCAGCGCACCGATGACATCGGAGATGTGGACGTCTTGCGGGCAGGCAGCGTAGCACAGGTCGCAGGCCGTGCAGTACCAGATCGTCGTATCCTCGAACACGGCCTCGCGCATGCCCAGGATGGCCTTGTGGAACACCCGGCGGGGATTGTACGCGCGGTCGCGCCAGGGGATGATGCATCGGCTGACGCACGTCCCGCATGCGTAACACGCGCGCATCGTCTCCGCGCCGGGAACGAGAGCGATCGCATCCGCGAAGCTGGCCGGCGTTGTATCTTCGTGCATCGCTCACAACTCCTGGAACGTGATCGGGAGCCTACTTCGCCACGCCCGGCGCCGGTCCGCGCTCTTTGATCGACTGCGCAACGCAGTCCTTGCTCCTTTGCTCAGCGCGGTCACAGAAACAGCTCGTCCTGGATCGGACACGGGCCCAGGTCCGTGATCTGCCTGTCGAACTCCCTCACGACCTGGACGAACCGGGGAGCCTCGGACGATGAGATCCACGACAGCCTGAAGCGGTCGTCCATCTCGAGCTCCAGTGTATCGAAGATCGACTTGAGCAGGACCGTGCGCCGGCGCGCCTGCAAGTTTCCCACCTGGTAGTGACACTGACCGGGCCAGCACCCGCTGATCAGCACCCCATCGGCCCCTCGTAGAAACGCGGTGAGGACGAACAGGGGGTCGACCCGACCGGAACACATCACCCGGACGACCATAACCGAGGGAGGCATCTTGAACCTGGACACGCCAGCCGAATCGGCAGCAGCATACGTGCACCAGTTGCACAGAAACCCGACAATCGTGGGTGTGAACGTGTGCTCTTCCATATCTCCTCCTATGTGGCTGCCTGAACGAACTCTTCTTCCTCGAACGTCCTCAATGGGATCTCCTCTTCCACGTCCCTCCCTGGGCGATAGTCGAATACGGCCTGAGCAGATGCTCCCACCTTGGAGAATATCGTGGAGAGCGGGATGTCGGCGGGGCATACGTCGGTGCACATCCCGCATCCTACACAGGAGATTGCCATATGAGCCATCCGCCCGAGCTGGAAGTAGACCGTGTCGGGTGGCACCCTTAGCCCGCCCTTCCTAGCCAACTCACCCTCGTAAAACTCGACTGGACGCTCACAGTTCTGAGAATCGAAATAGCACAGGCGGCAATAGCAGATCGGACACACCGTCTTGCAGCCGTGGCAGCCGATGCAGCGCCCGAATGTGTTGATCAGTCCCCTGAGACCAACTTCGACCCCGGCGAAGAGCTCCTCTCGAAAGGTTTCGCGCTGGGCCTGGGAGCGCTGGATCGCCTCGCTCTCCGGCCCGCCCTCCGTCGTCGTCCCCTCCAGGCTGCTTGCGAATGTCGCGCCTCTCTCGGTATTCAAGTGGAGCGTGCACCGCGTGTCGAGATCCGTCTCCCCCAGCAGGGCCACCGTGATGTCGGCGCCTTCGGGAACGAAGGTTTCGCACGCCCGACACGTCGGTCGCACATCACCTTTCAGCTCGCCTTGCTCGATGGCCTCCCAGTATCCAGGCATCTTCTCCTCCAGATCACCATCGATACCCATATCCAGAGGGTAGACGCCGCCGCAGGTGGAGCTGATGAGCAGGAGGTTGTCCAGACTTGCCTGGTTCAGCTTCACCAGTTCGATGAAAGCCCGCAGCTCACAGGGTCTGACCACCGCTGCCACGCACTCGACGAGCGGCCCCTCCAACGTGAGGCGAGAGAGCAATCCCCCGGCGTTGGCGGGCATAAAGGGGAGAAGGGGCACTGCGTCGCCATCCGGCCCGAACGCGTCCGGGTCTCTGAACAAGGAGTATGCCACCCCCTTCTCGGCACCCCCGGTCCTTCCCAGAGCCAGCACGGCGTTGACCTTACCGCTCTCCAGGAGGGAGCGCAGCAACTCTCGCACCGTCTCCTCCGCTCCCTGATCGATCTGCAGCCTCTCCGATGCAAAGGCTGACGAAGTCGTTCCCTCAGGCATCCTGCACCTCCTGGCTGCGGTAGATCTCCACATAGGGCTGTTCGACATCGTGGAGTTCATCCATTTCATAGGCCACTAAGGGCAGCGGGTCCTCAAGGCTCCTCCCAGCGACGTATCCCAACGTCTCCTGTGCCTGATCGCCCATCAGGCTGAACACCTGCGCCACGGGAATGTCCATCGGACAGGCGTCCTCGCAGGCACCGCACGAGACGCAAGAGAGCGCCATGTGCGTCGCCCTCCCGATATGGAACAGCAGGGTATCTGGAGAGAACCTCAACGCCCCTTTCCGCTCCGCTCGTGACAGATAGTTTTCGGGAGGGAGCTTGAGTGCTGCCGACTCGAAGTAACATTGGCGACAATAGCACACTGGACAGACCCGCTGGCAGTTGTGGCAATTTATACAGCTGCTGAAGACGTCTAACAGCCTCTCCGGCCCCGCAACTCTCTCCCGCAAATCTACACGCGCCTGCTGGCGTCGCGCCGTCTGTGCTCGTTCAACCTCCTCCACCCGCGAGGCCCAATCCGCAAGCGCCGCATCCAGCGAGCCCGTCTGTTCCACATCCCGTTCGGCGGGCGCATCCATCTCCTCCAGGATGTGCTCTCCCTTGGGGCTTCCTGCAGTGATAATCGCTGTTCCGTCTGCGCAGCCCAGCGTCCCGACGTGAAGATCAGAGCCAGGTGCCTGGCGGATACTGAAGTGATCGCAGATCTGGCACGTCGGTCTCATGGGGGAGCGATCCCACTCTGCGGAAGCCTCCTTGAAACGGGCCGCGCCGCCGGCCGGATCTTCAAGGTAGTCCGACAGCGGCAGCACGCCCGGGCAGTCGATCGTGACCAGGCACACGTTGTCCAGGTGCGCCTGCTCTAGCTTGCTCAGCTCGATGGCCGCCCGTGCCTCGCAGGGCCGCACGATCGCCCCGATTCGCTTGTTCAGGTCCCCGCGCATCGTCAAGCGACCGATGACCTTACCGCCCTGGACGGACATCACCGGTGGCAAGGGAGAGGCGCCATCGAGGATAGCCGGGTCTTCCAGCAGCAGATAGGCGAATGAATCGCCGGCCGGCGTCCTCACGGGGATGAGAAGTGCGTCGAAGATGTTTCTGTCTAGCGTCTCCTTCAGCCAGCCGATCAGCGCCGCCTCAACGCCATCTGCTGCTGCCAACACAGCGCCGTTGTCAGTCATGTGTCGCTCCTTGTCTTCAGCGGGTTTGGACCCAGCTTCTTGATATGTTCGTTGAACTCGGCGGCCGTGTCCACAAACCGCCGTCCTTCGCCGTGTGCCACGTAGCGAAACCAGACG
Organism: uncultured Anaerolineales bacterium; assembly: GCA_964390305.1. GTDB lineage: Bacteria > Chloroflexota > Anaerolineae > B4-G1 > B4-G1 > SKLM01. Next base: position 39,131 of record CAYMHT010000010.1, on the reverse strand, counting down.
CGCTCAGGCTCGAGACCCAGCGTGTCCAGCAGGCTCTTGACCAGTGCGACACGCCTCCGGGCGCGGAAGTTGCCGTCGTCGTAGTGGCAGTCGCCTGGGTGGCATCCGCTGATCACCACGCCGTCTGCGCCCTCAATCAGCGGGCGCACGATGTGCACGGCCGGCAGAGCACCGGTGCAGTTAACCCGCGACGGCAGCACGTTCTCTGGGTAATACAGGTGGTGAGCAGCGGCGGTCTCCGCACCGCCAGAGCCACACCAACTGCACATGAAGTACACGATTCTGGGTTCGAACTGTCGTTCTTCGTTCACCTTTCACCTCCGGCCAGTAGAGCGTCGAGCGCGGCCACCGACTGCTGACCCTTGAAGTCCAGGAGATAGGACGCGTTGTTGGGACATATCGCCACGCACGAGCCACACGAATCGCATAGGAAGGGGCGGATCTTGGCCACTCGCTCGGTCTCATCGATGACTCGCGCGCCGTAGGGACAGACGTCGACACACACACCGCATCCCATACACAGGGACTCGTGCACAGCAGCGACAAACATCTTGTTGGGAGGAGGCATCTTATCCTTGCCCATGACCACCAACGCGCGACCAACGGCGTCCTTTGCCGTCAGAAGCGTCTCCTCGAACGATCGTGGTGAGTGAGCCAGCCCCACGGGGAAGATGCCGTTGCTCCCTAACTCGAACGGCTTCGTCAATTTCTTGATCGCCTCTTCGTAGGGGTAGTTGCTGATGTCGCTGGAGAAGAACCCCTCGTAGTCCAGCGGATGGCCCAGCAGCTCCGACAGAGCCCGGTTATTCTCTGTGTCCGGCACGATCCCCGTGCTCAACACGACCCAGTCCGCGTCGACGCGTCGCTCTTCACTGGTAATCTCCAACCCGGTTCCGTTCCTCCGCACCTCGGGGTAACCAGTTTCCACGTCGTCGCCCGGGAAGCGAATGAACCTCACGCCCGCCTCCCTAGCCAGTCGGTAGTAGTCTGTCTTTCCGTAGCTCGCGATGTCGCGATAAAGAATGGTCACCTCGGCTTCCTGCTCCCGAAGTGCGATGGCATGCCGCAGTGCCTGGTTACAGCACAGCCGGGAGCAGTAGGGCACCTCCGGGATTCTCGATCCCACGCACTGGATCATCGCCACGCGCTTGGGGGTCTCTCCGGCGTCCATTCTTGCCCGGAGCTCCGTCTGCGTCATCACTGCAGGGTCTTCGCCGTAGAGAAAGCCTTGTGGCACGTATTCCCGCGCTCCCGTGGCCACGAAGATCACACCGGCGTCCGTGGGAACGGATTCCGTTGGCGTCTCTATCATCACGCGGTAATTACCCGCGTATCCGTCGGCCCGAGCGAGTTCCGCCTGAGTGTAACAGGTGATCTTGTCAGAATCATCCACCCGGGAGATAAGCCCCTTCAGGTACTCATGCTGCCCCTCGTCCAGGTACTCCGTCTGACCACCGAGCTCGCCCTGCCGCTCCACGAGCACGACGGGGAATCCGTTGGCGGCAATCTCGGCGGCCGCGGTCAGTCCGGCCACACCTCCGCCAATGACCAACGCCCGCGGATTGAAGGTGTCCACCAGGGGACTGACGTGTTTCCCGCGCCTGACCCTCTCGACTGCCCCGCGGATCAGCGCCAGCGACTTCGTGAGCATCTTCTCCCGATCCGTGTGAACTTGAATCACATCCTCTCTGAATCGCAGGTATTCACACAAAAGGGGACTGAGCCCCGCCGTCATCACGGCCTTGTCGTACTTGCCCTTCTTCTGCAAGGGCGTGCAGGTGGCCAGGATGACACGATTGACGCCGGACTTCTTGATGCGCTCCGCGGTGTCCTTTATCGTGGGGCCGGTGCAACATCCCTCGATGATCTCCGCGTGGCTGACCCCGGGCAATGCCTGTGCACGTTGCGCCAGCCCTGGCAGGTCCATCCGTTCGTCGAATTGGCCGAAGCAACTACAGATGAACACGCCGACGCGCGCCGGCTCGGCCACCACGTCGCGCAGCTCTGGAGCAGGACCCGGCTTGAGGTTCTTCTCTCCCAGGTATCGCTGCATCTCCGTGAGGGCCGCGCAGCCGTCCCACACGGTCTCCGGGTTACCCTTAGGCCCTGTGAGCTCTCCCACTGCAAAGATACCATCCACGTCCGTCTCGCAGCACGAGAAGGGCCGAAGGCGGCAGAACCCGTTGTCGTCGGTCTGCACGCCGGTCAGCCGCGACAGCTCGTCCATTTGAGACGGCGGGCTCTGCCCGGTCACGAGGATCGCGAGATCGACGGTGTGTGTGCTCGACTCGCCGTCCAGAGACGTGTAATGGATCGTCGCCTCCTCAGCCGTATCGTTCCGAACGATACTCAGCGTCTCCGCCCTTTCGACGCGGGCTCCAGCGTTGAGAGCCTTCTCGTACCACTGATGATGCCCCTTGCCCGTCCCCCGGTAGTCCCGCAGGAAGACCGTCACGTCGGCCTGCGGTAGGATCTCCTTGAGCCGGACCGCCCGGTAGATAGCGCTGACACTCAGGTTGTAGTTCTCGTACTCGACACCAGGTCGATTGAAGTGTGGCGTAACAACAATTCCGAACGTCTGGGGCATCTTGCCCGACGGCAGGCGCACCGAATCACGCACGAAGTTGGTCAGAAGTGACCGCTGGGCCACCTCGGAATTCCGGATCACGCTGGGGCTTCGCCCCAACGCGAAGTCGCGCAGATCCTCCTCGCTCGGTTCCTCGAATGCGCTGGCCAGGACGATTGCCCCCACGTCGGCCTCCACCATCTCCTCAGGCCGCTCGAGCTTGAGCGCACCAGTGGGACAGACCTCCTCGCACGCGCCGCAGCGGGTGCAGTGTTCGAAGTCGATGACGTAGCAGTTCTCCCAACCCGCCTCGGGAACCACCCGGATCGCCTTGCCGTCACCCACCTCGACAGGGCATACCTCGATGCACTGGTCGCACTCCGTGCACGCGAAGTTGTTGACCACCTTGTCTCGCTTCTTGAACTTGACGTGGAAATGCCCTCCCTCGCCAGAGACCTCCAGCAACTCGGCGTTGTAGCAATCCTGCATCGCGCCGCTGGCCTTAAAGGCACGCTGAGGCATGTGCCCGCAGATCCAGCAGAAGTCGAGGGGCAATTGGGCCAGGGCCTGGTACTTCATCTCGTCCACATAGGAACCGCGGTTGAGCAGGATGAACTTATGCCCACTCTTGCCGAGCGCATACGCAGCCCGATAGCCGCCCAGATTGGTTCCATAGATCAACACTGTACTCTCATTTGGCATCTGTCTACCTCCGCTGCGTTGGGCTCAAACGCGCGACTTGAGCCTTAATCCGATGTATCATTCCGGCGTAACAGACTAGGCCGACTCCGCTCCTGCAAGCCACATCGCCACAATCTTGCTCCCGCTGGATCATCGGGCCGGGCGCACAGGCGGGAGTCCGGCCATTCCCCTGTCTCGTACCTGGGTTCACTGAGTCTGCCTTTGCTATGGCCTCCTTATGCACCGAGATCCTCAAAGACCTGGGTCCACAACCCCAAGCGTTTCCGGAACGGTGGTCAGCAGAGGAATCCTGACTAGTAGGTCCACCGCCACGGGGACCAGGAATACGTACATAGGGCCCAGTCTCTCCCATATCAGCCCGCCCACAACAGGAGCGGGAATCGTCACCATTCCTCTGAAAAGCCCTTGCAGACCGCTCCACTTGCCCATCTCCTCCACGGGAACAAGCTCCAAGGCCATCGCCCCCGTAACGCCCGAGTTGATGTAATAGAACGTCCACAGCCCGGCGGCCAGGATCAGAGCCAGCCCGCTGGGCGAGAAGATCAGTAGCAGGTGCGACGCATACCACAGTGGCGTCAGGAGGTATATCACCTTCTTTCTCCCAATCCGATCCGCCAGGCGGCCCAGGGGGATCCCGAATAGCAGCCGTGCCACGATGGTCGCCGTGGCCATGGCGCCAAGCACGTATTGATCCGCCCCCTTGACCTCGTGGGCGAATACCTGAAGAAATGGAAGTGTCATCGCCAGCGGGAGGGACGTGATAGAGGAGATGATCACCCACTTCCTCAGCGGACTGGCGCCGGAAAAAAGGTGCCTGATCCCGCTCACCAGGCCTGCGTCAAGCCCTGTCGAGGGCTTGCTTCTGACGTCGCTCAAGCGGGTTGCCACGAGGACAAAGACGAGGGCATAGCCGACGAAACGGATCGCGTACAGCGGTCGGATGCCCTCCAGCGTCATCCCTCCAAAGGCGGTCACCAGCGGGACCGCCAGTAGCGGGGCAACCAGCGACAGGATGGAGCGGAACGCTGCGCAGAGGTTCTGTGCGGTCGCACGATCGTCATTTGCTACGGAATCCACGCTGATCACACTGCAGCCCGTTCCCGTAAGCCTCACCGCGACGGTGTAGAGGATCGTCGCGCCGACGATCGCCTGCCAGCTCGGGGCTACGGCGTAGATCAGCGCCACGCCGGCCAGTAACCCCGTCCCAAGCACATAGAACCGTTTGAAGCCATGGCGATCCACCAACCAGCCGACGGGGATGGCGATGAGGGCCGCGACCCCGTTGCCGATGCTGTTCACTGTGCCCAACTCGACCGACCCCGCTCCCAACGCCACTGTGTAGATGGAATCGTATTGGGCCGTCAGATTGAAGAAAAACTCGTTCACCGCGGAGCGGGTGACCGCCACGCGGTAGTTGTGTTTCTGCCGCATCATGAATCCGGTCAAGCGGCCGACGGCCCGGCTGATGGTCGTAGTCGCGGCACACCCTTCTGCTTCGTGCAATTGTGCATCCTTTACGTTTGCCTGCCCGTTACTGAGTTTGTCGACCAATCTGCTTGCGAAAGATCGGCCACGAGGTTCCCTGATCGTGGAGCGTTCAGCTCACGGCCTCTCCTCCTTCTAGCGTCCGCGGAGCCAGCTCCATCACGGTCGGGCTCGCGCACCGGTTCAAGACCATCAGCAGCCCGCGACGCGGAGCTTCTGAAGCACCTGTTTGATCGGCGCGTCGATGGCATAGGCCAGAGCGTATGGCAGGACAGTGCCGTGGAGCACCATCTCCAAGAGATAGAAGCCGCGCAGTTCCTGCTTCATCTCAGCTGTTCATCGCAACCCACGCAAGCTACATTGCGCTGTTGGCTCCTCATAGGTCCCGCTCCCGAGTGTCCGCTGCCCCTTGGGACTGGCTGCCGCTGATGGCCTTAGGTGCACCTATCTACGTATCTCCGGTAGCCGCTCGTGTCGGTCTCTCCCCGGGCGTAGTCCTGGTGCCAACCGGCGGGTACTGGCATCTCCGCGTAAAGCGCCTCTCGCCGCGCTTCCAACAGGCACGGCGGCCGTTCCATGTAGTCAGCCGCGCACATCACCCGGTGACCCGTCTCGGAAGAGAGACGGTCCAGCCAGCGCAGGCCCTCCTCGCAGCGCAGCAGGTGGTGGTCGACAATCAGCGTGTCGACGTGCCGAGCCAGCCGCTCTGCGTTCCTCCAGGCGCGCCTCCGCCGCCTCAGTCCCATGAAGCGAGAAAGGTACAGTGGCGGCCCGCCAACCAGGGCGATATCGGGCGCCCAGTCCAGGATGATCGACATGGTGTCGGCGTCGAGAAGTTGGATGTCGGAAGCGTGCACGAAGACTGACTCCTCGTCCTCCACCCGCGTCATCATCACCGTGCCCAGATGCGTGTTGGGCTCGCCGTGGGCTACCGCCTGGGAGAAGGTGAGCGGTCCTTGGGTTCTTCCGTCACCCGCCGGCAGCTCCCTCTGCAGCGCGCGGCCGAGGGCTGCGCGACGATCGACCATGCTGGCCGAGAGACCCCTCCGTCCCTTGACCCAGAACCGCGTCGTGCGGCAGAGAGGCGCTACGAGCTGTGCCTTCAGCTGGTAGGGATTGGCGTCCGGCAGAGGGACGTGGTCGCCGTGAACGTGGCTTATCACGACGTCGGTGGCTCCCTCCAACGCTGCCAGGATCTCTTGCCGCACGCACTCCCCTATGGCGACCTGAGCAGGGTGGGGCAGCAGGCCGTGGCGCTCGTAGCCCAGCGCCAGCCCTGGGTCGATGACGATGGTGCGTCCCGCCGCTTCCACCACGCAGGATAGGCCGCGCACGCCCAGTGACTCCGCACCGAGAATCTCAAGGCGCATCTTGCTCTACGCGCGATAACGCCATCAAGGAGAAAGAGGGCAGCCCAGGTACGGCCTACTTATGCATCTGCGCCAGGGCCATCTCGGCGGCGTTCACCACGTGGTATGCGATAGGCGAGGCCGTCAGTGCGGGATGGGTGCCGATCTGGAACATTGCCATCTCCTCCGCCGTCATGCGGCTCTGCACGCAAGCCGAGATTGCGTTGATGATCTCGCCAGCTGTGGCATCGCCCATCACCTGGCCACCCAGCGCCACGCCGGAGTTCCGCTCAAAGACCATCTTCAGCCTTGTGTTTGCCGCGCCCGGCATCGTGCCTGGATGGCGGTTGGGCCCCTCAATCGCCACCGAGACGACGTCGTAGCCCAGATCCTCCGCCATCGACTCCGTGAGACCGGCGGTCGCGAGGGCGTGGTCGCCCACGGCCGTCGACCAGACACCCACCGTGCCGACATTCTCGCGCTTGATAGCAAACAGATTCGCGCCGGCGATGCGCGCCTCTGTGGAGGCGATGGATGCCAGCTTCAGTGCCGAGGGCTTCCCGCCGAAGAACGAGATCTTCTCCGCGCAGTCGCCGCAGGCATAGATGTCGTCTGCCGATGCCTTCATAGTGCGATCCGCGTTGATCCCGCCGGTCGGGCCGATTTCCAGGCCCGCGTCCTTGGCCAGGTCGACGTTAGCCACCGCTCCCACTCCCACGATCACCGTGTCGGCGTCGATGGCTGTACCGTCGGCTAGCTCTACCTTCTCCACCCGCCCGTCTCCTGTGATGCGCTCGACCCGCGCTGGGGCGCTGACGTTGACGCCGCGGGATTCCAGAACCTCCTCCATCGTGACGCAGAACTCCTCGTCGTACGCCAGCATCAGGCAGTGCGGCAGCATCTCGACGATGGTGACGTTCTTGTCACCAGCCTTGTTGATCTCGTCGCCGAACTCGATCCCGATGAAGCCTCCTCCGATCACCACCACGTCCTTGGCCGTCTCAAGTTCTTCCTGGACCTCTTTCAGGTACTCGACGTCCTTCACCACCGAGTATACCCCGTTGAGGTCGATCCCGGGTATGGGGGGCATGGCCGGGTTTGAGCCCGTGGCCAGAATGAGTCGCTGGTACTCGATCTGGTCTGCCTCGGTATCGAGAATCTTCTCGTCTGCGTCCAGTTCCTTGGCTTCCGTGATCAGCAGGTCGATGTGGTTCTTCTCCAGCACTGCGTCCGGTATCAGGTTGTTCTCCGGGGTTCCCACCGTGCCGAAGATGTACGGGATTCCGCACGGAATGAGTACTTGTTCTTCCTTGCGTACCATGAGGATCGATTTCTCGGGGTAGTGGCGGCGCGCCGTGATGGCTGCGGTCAGGCCGGCGGCACTTCCCCCAACAACGACGATGTCAGCCTGTTTCATTTCTTGCTCCTTTGTTCATAATGGTTGCCTCGTACGGATCGGCAGTTCGGTTCTGCGCCCGCACCGGACTGAGTGCACATTGGCGTGTCTCTGCCGAGCTGTGCTTCGTGCGAATCTCTCAGTGATACCTGATCTCCCTCCTCTTCGTCATGCCAGGTCCCCTCTCGGAGTTGTGGCTGCGCTGTGTCGGGTACGCCTGGGTTCTCCTCTGCCGGTTGTGCATGGTCTCGCGACCAGGTATGGCTTCTCAGTCCTCCTGCTCGAGTTGCCCCAGTCGATCCATCACCTGCCTCAGCTGATCCTGGAGGGCCTCGGCTGTCTCCTTCAGCGCGCTGATTTCCTCCTCGCGGGTTGTCCCAGGCTGCGCGGTTGGAGTCGTCCGTCTTGGCGCCGCGGAGGTGCCTGCCGTGTACCCTTGACCGATGCCGCCCAAGCCCCGACCCATGCCCATGCCGCGGCCCATCCCGCGCCCCATGCCCATCCCGCGCCCCATGCCACGCCCCATGCCCATGCCGCGACCCATCCCCATGCCGGCCTGAGCCGTGGCGTCCCCAATCGACTGAAGCTGGCCCGCCTTGAAAGCCTCGACAGCCTGCTGTACGCTCCCTCCGCCGAAGAGATAGATCGGGACGCCGGCGGACTGGAAGACATGGTAGGCATTGGGTCCGACGTTGCCGGTCACCACCGCCTCCGCGCCCTGTTCGACGACGAACTGCGCGGCCTGAATGCCGGCGCCGCTCGGTGCCCCTATGGCCTGGTTCTCTACCGCTTCGTAGGCCATGGTCTCCGTGTCCACGAAGACGTAGGCGGGACAGCGCCCAAAGATGGGGCTCGCCGGGGCGTCAAGATCCGTGCCACCACTTGTGACCACAATTCTCATTTGCACTCCTCCTGATGAGACGTATAATCCTCATTCACCCGCCGGGCGAGGGGCGGACGCCCCTCGCCCGGTCGGGGGCTCGGGGCGGGTGAGGATGTCGACCACGGCGACACCCGCCCCGAAGAGTCCTTCTGCATGCCGCTCCGCTTAAGCCTCTCCCTGTTCGAGCTCCTCGATGCGGCTGGTGATCGCCTCCAGAGAGTCGCGGAGCCACTCAGCCTGTGTCCGCAGGGTCGCTATCTCCTGCTCTTTTGTCGGCGCCGCCGCGTACGGGCCGTATGGAACCGGCGGTGCGCCCGCTAGCGGGCCATATCCATACCGTGCCCAGAAGGGCAGTCCGGTCGCGTAGTAGCCGTGCCGCCATCCTCGGCCGCGGCCCCAGCCGCCCCCCCAGCCGCCGCCCCAGCCACGACCCCAGGCCATGCCCATGCGCGGCCCTGGGTTGGCGTAGCCCGGGGTCTCGTACCCGGCGCAGTACCCTGCGGCCCGTCCTGTCATCCGTCCCATTCCCACGGGTCCGGTTCCGTCTCCTGCTGGCATGTGTCACCTCCTCGGTGATGGTTCTTCACCTTGTGCTGATGTCGTCTTTCAGGCTGCACCTCACTCAAGGCGGGTGCAGACGCTTGTCCAGTCCTCCGCTCCGCTCGGGAGTTCACTGTGCTACCATCGGCCTCGGCCCCGACCCCGCCCACCGCGGAAGCCAGGACCCCGAAAACCCCTTCCAAACCCCCACCGCGGACGCCCGCCACCGTAGAGTGCTGGGCGCGCGCCGTACGCCGGTGGCACCGGCGACGCGATGGATGGGCGGTAGAGGCGGGAGCCCGTCGCTGCGAGGCTGTAAGGATTGCACCAGCCTCGGGCGCCCCCCGTCATGGGTCCTCTCCCGCTCGGTCCAGTTCCGTCGAACCCTGGCATGCTGTGTCACCTCCTTCTTCACGCCTCTCTGCCGGCACCCCAGTCGGTCGGCATGCCGGTTCCTGTTAGATTTACCTGACGCCTGGCTGCGCCTAGCGCACGCGCGGCACGCGACGCCTGCCCCGACTCCTCCAGAACCTTGTAGCTCGCCGGGCCATCCGCGGCGACCAGCGACGCCAGATCGGTAGCGGTGGCCCCGGTACAGGCGGCGACCCGGCCAGACGTAGGGGGCGCCCCTCCCGTCCAGCGTACCCGGTCGCTGGCTGTCCGGGTTCGTCGGGCAGCTTTAAGGCGCAGTATCCCTCCCCACGGCCGCTCAGCGGCCCCGCGCCTCTCGGCCCTGTTCCATCGAATCTCGGCATCCCTCTCACCTCCCTTGACGTTGCACTCTGTACACGGCACCGCCGCTGGAAGTCGTCAAGCGTCGCCGCTGACGTCCAACCCTCGCGCAAGGCCGCGGTCGTCGTGAGCCACGGAGCGGCCGCCGGACCGTGCACTCCTCGCTGAGCTCCCCGCCAGAACTAGAGCGCCCCGATTCTGTGTCCTGGCAAGCACCCGGTTAGTCATACGCCAGGCGGGTGGCCTCGTCGGTCAACACGTGCGCGATCCGCTCCTGCCAGACGGGGGATCGCCAGGTGCCCAGCGCCTCATGGGTCGTGTAGTAGTTCTGTGGGATAGGGTGCGTGCCGATCACCACGTCGAGACCGTACTTGATCGGGATAAACTCGCAGAAGGCCTGCAGCCGTGGGCACGGCGGGTAGCCCACCACCAGGCCGGTGGCCAGGTGGATCACCTCCGCACCATTCTTCTTCATCTCCGCCGGAGCGTACTCCACGTTGCCACCCGGGCACCCCCCACACGTGGCATAGCCCACCAACTCCACTTTTTCGTCTGCGTATCGTGCAAATCCACCCTCGCGGCTTCGTAGCGAGCGCAGGCATTTGCCGCCTGCACACGTGTGGTAGCGGTGGCAGATGATGATCCCGATCCGTTTCACGGCTGTCTCTCCTCTTGGTATCGCGGAGCCGCCCCGTCACCCTGTCCCTGATGGACAATCAGGCTACCAACCGGAACACTCACATCCCGTGCAATGACCGGACACTTGGCCTGGAGCAGGAAGAAAATCCGTGGCCCCTCCTCGCTCAGCGTCTCGTAGTTCGCCTGTCCCTTGGCGATGATGAGCTCTGCCGCCTCGTACGTGCGCCGGAACTCCTCCGAACACGTCTCCAGCGGGGTGCCCGGGGCGTCCGATCCAGTGCTGATCAGCTCCGCGACCTTGTCGACGCCGGCCGCCCGTGCGTCTTCTGTCGTGGCATCGTTGATGATGGGGCGCCCTTTCACGGCGTAACTGACCGGCACCTCAATCACCTCGATCAACAGACGATCGAACACTGTCTCCCCGGCATTGTCCGCCAGGTAGAGAGTCCGCTGAGCCTCGTGCAACGCCGTCCAGAGCGCCTTGCTGTCGTCGATGGCGAAGGGCTCATTGAGCACTCGCATCACCTCGTCGCGCAGCTCATACTCTGGATCCGGGCCCATGTCGATGATGTTGCCTGCGATGCTGAGCCGGACTGCGGTCTCCAGTCCGTCGTTGGCATCAGCCATGATGCGCTTCAGCCATGGATAGAGTCCCAGCGCTTCCTCTGTGCTACGTTCCTTGGCTGCCCGATACGGGTCCCTGACCCCGGTCTCTTCCTTCACGAGGCGGTGCACCCGCTGACCGATCTCGGGAGGCGAAGCCGATAGTGGAGCGCTCCTCAGCAGATCGAGCACGCGCACAACGATCCCTCTCTGCTGCGGTTCGTCCGCCCCGGCCATGCGCGCCGCTTCCAGTGCCTGACGCACGAAACAGGGATAACAGTCGAGATAGGTTCTCACACGTCGTTCCCCTCGGTCGGCAGGCGTTCCACCACCTGGTCGGCGACGGCCTCGAACGCTCCCATGTCATACGCCTCGATGGTTCCCACATCGCAGTGGTGGGATAGCTCCGGATCCAGTGGAATTCGTCCCAGCACCGGCACCCCAAGCTCTGTCGCCGTGTAGTCGGCCTGACTCGGCCCGAACACCTCAATACGGGCCCCGCACTGCGGGCACGTGGCGTAGCTCATGTTCTCCACCAGGCCGAGGATAGGTGCCTTCATCTGTGCCGCCATCCGAGCTGCCTTGCGTACCACCATACCGGCCAAGTCCTGTGGCGACGTGACCAGCACCACGCCGCTCAGCGGGATCGACTGCATCACCGTCAGAGAGGCATCCGATGTCCCGGGCGGCAGATCCACCACCAGATAGTCGAGCTTACCCCAGACCACCTCGTTCCAGAACTGCTTGATGGCACTGCTGATCAGTGGCCCGCGCCAGATAACGGCCTCATCTTCGCTGGGGAGGAGCAGGTTGATCGACATGAGTTTGATGCCTCGCCCCGTCTCGACGGGGAGGATACCCTGGGGCCCCCCGACCGGTCGCCGACGAAGCCCGAACATCTTTGGCTGGCTCGGTCCAGTGATGTCGGCGTCGAGTACGCCCACCCGTCTCCCGGCTTGCTTCAGCGCCACGGCCAGCAGCGCGGCCACTGACGACTTCCCGACGCCGCCCTTTCCACTCAGTATGGCCACCACGTGATCGATCTCATTCGCTGCCTCTGCGGCCTTCGGCCCGCCCTCCGCCTCGGTCATGAACGCGGCGCGTTCCTTCTGGCTCATCTCGACCACGTCCACCGTCACATCCAGGTCCGGATCGAGTGTCGTGACCGCCTCACGGACGCCCTGCACTAGATCCCCCTTCACTGGTATCTCCTTAAAGGGTAGTGCCAGCGTCACCCGCACCTTGTTGTCCTCACTGGTGACGTCCTTGATCATGCCCAGCGCCACCAAGTCCCGTTTCATCTCGGGGTGCATCACCCCGCGGAGTGCCTCGATAATTCGCTTCTGGCTAGTCATTGTCTCCCTCGTTCTGCGGTCGGTCAGATGACCGACCCCCACTGCGCCCTGACATGTGCTGCGTCACGCCTCTCTTCAGTCCTTGAGTGGGCGATCAGTGATGATCGCCCTCGCCCGTCTCCATGTGTTGCCGGTAGGTGCCCAGGATGTCATCGATCAGGCTGCGCGTCTCCTTCAGGTCCCGCGTCCACCAGCGGAGCACCTCATCGCCCAGCTCGGTCAGGTGGTAGACGCGGCGCGGCGGACCCTGTGTCTGCTCCTCGTTCCAGGTTGAGACCACCCAGTCTTTGTCTTCCATCCCCCGCAGCGCCCGATAGACCGCGCTCGGGTCCATCTCCAGGCCGTAGTCGGCCAGCCTGTCGATCAAAGTGTAGCCATGATTCGGGCCGTGGTGCAGGAGCAGGAGGAGCGTCGGTTCCAGAAACCGGATGGCACGCCGTGAATATCCTTGCTGTCGCCATCTCCGACGTCGCCCTAACCCTGACACGCTCAGTTCCCTCATCCATGATGCCGTTTCTCTCGAAGCGCTGTCAGTATAGCACACTATGTGTTAGTTGTCAATAGATGAACTACACATTCCCCCTTCGTCTTCTCAATGAACGCTGAAAACAGGGTTTGGGTGTCTCCTAAGGCTGATGGCTCACCCAGGAGGCCCAGACGCGCTGAAAGGGTAGCAGTACCGCCACAAGTGCATCGGACGGGATATCGAGAACTGAAGGACTTGCGTCCATACCCTGGAGACCGACGGGCCAGCGTGATCGGCTCTCGGGGTGCGCGAGCAGTGGGAGGCGAAACAGGGGGAGGCTGCGAAGGACGGACGGAGTGGGTTGGGGAGGTCAGGTCAGACCGTCCCCTCAGGGGAATCGCGTCTCAGGTTCCTATACCGAAGGCCGAACTGTGTTGCCGCATGACAGTCAAGCGGCAACGAGGTTCTCTCTATGCGCTGGGTGAGCTTTGCTTACTTGAGGATCGACAATCCGCCGTCGACGCTGATTGCCTGGCCGGTGCACCAATCGCTGTCTGATGAAGCGAGGTATAGGACAGCATTGGCTATGTCCTCAGGTCGCCCAAGTCGGCCAAGCGGAGCCTCGGCGGCCAGTTCCTCGCGTTCCTCCTCAGTCGGGACGTCCGCCAGCAGCATGTCCGTCACCACCGGGCCAGGACACACGGCGTTGACGCGAATCGCGTATGGAGCTAGTTCAACGGCCATGGCGCGGGTCAGGGCGATGACTGCGCCTTTGGAAGCGCTGTAGGCTGCGTGGCCGGGCTCCCCGACCACGCCGGCCTTGGAGGCGATGTGGACGATGGTCCCTCCCCCCGTCTCCTTCATATGTCGCACCACCGCCTGGGAGGGAAATACGGCTCCAAGCACGTTAACCCGGTACATGCGGTCCCACAACGCCTCCGATTCCTCCCAGAATGGGGCCTTGTCGTGTACCCCCGCGTTGTTGACCAGCACGTTGATGTCACCGAACCGCTGAAGCGTCAGGTCAACCATGCGCTCGACCTGATCTCGAACAGCGACGTCGGTCTGGATGAACGCGACCTCTCCTCCCTGGGTGCTCAGCGCATCAGTCGTCGCCAGGCCGCGCTCCTCATTCCGGGAGGCTATGACCACCCTCGCCTTCTCCAGCACCAGCGCTTCGGCGATGGCTTGGCCGATGCCGCGGCTGCCTCCGGTGACGACGGCCACCTGATCGACAAAGCGCTCGCTCATTGATCTCCTCCTTCCGTCGTGGGTGGTTGTCACAACTCCAGATCTCGACAATTCACCTGTCACCCCCCGGCGATAGGTGGAAATAGGGCAATAACGTCGCCGTCACTGATCATGGTCTCCATCCCCGCGGGAAGCTGGTTCCATCCCCTTCCGTTAAGTGTCGCCATGACCTCAGGGGCTGGTACCGAGAGGTCATGTGTCCGTTTGAGCCACCTGGCGACGTCCTCCAGCGTAGCGCTTCGCGGGAACCTGACTTCATCCTGCTTGCGGCCCGTTCGATCCCTGAGAGTGACCAGGTACCTTATCTCGACCGTGACACTAGCCTTCATCTACACCAAGGAGGTCGTCCAACCCCATCCTGCGAATCGTCTGCGGGGTTGGTACGCCGTCCTCATCCCACCCTCGCGCTTCGTAGTATTCGTCGAGCATGACCTCGTACATCTTCTGGGTCAGGATACGCCCCTCGGTCGGACCGGAAGGGACCTTCTCTTCCGTGATCCGTTCCGGGAGCAGGTCGTCCTTCCTCCGAATCCCTTCCCGGTTCAGGATCAGCCGCTCCAGGTTGTAGACGCGTTCCCCGATCTCCATAAGATGCGGTGTGAACGCGTGGCCGGTCACGGCCTCCAGGACGTCGCTCTGCGGGTTGTCACGGAAGTCCATGGAGCCCCGGACCACCGTGCAGATGCCCAGGCTATCCACGTAAGCCCGAGTGTCCTGGATGGTCTTCACCAGCAGCCCCTTCCCCTGCAGAGCGTACCGGTCGTACTCACCGCTCTGGAGCTCGGCGCGGATCGTCCAGCCACCGACGTTATGGCAGGCCCCACGACTCGACGTGCCGTAGGTCAGACCGTTGCCGTGAAAACCTCTCGGATCATACGCCGCCAACGGCATCCCTTTCACCGCCAGGATGTAAGGGCTCCACTCGGGCCGCTCGCGCGCCACGTGCGCCATGCCCTCGGCCAGCAGGTCCCCGATACCGCGCCGCTCCCCAATCATCCGGACCATGTCCACCAAAGCCTCACTGTTGCCAAAGCGGGCCTCAATGCCATCCGTATCCTCATTCGTGATCAGGCCTCGCTCGTAAAGCTCCATCGTCAGCGCGATGGCGTTGCCGGTCGACATGGTGTCTATGCCAATCTCGTCACAGACTTCGTTAGCAGCGACGATGGCGTCAAAGTCGTGGATCCCGCAATTGGGCCCAAGCAACCCGATCGTCTCGTACTCCGTTCGGGCCTGGGCCCCCGCGAACGGACCTTCCTCGACCTCGCAGACCTTGCCGCAGGCCACCGGACACTGGTAGCAGGCGAAGTTTCGCACCCAATACCCGTCTCGCATGACATGGGCGTCGATCTCGTCCATCCTTTCGAATTGCGCAGTCTGGAAGTTCCGCGTGGGCATGCAGCCCAGCTCGTTGATGACCTCCAGGTACTGTGGGGTGCCGTACTCGGTGTGCGCCGCCCGCGTCTCACGCAGCTCCTGAATAGCGGCCCGCCGGATCTCCCGGATTCTCTCTGGGTCGGCCACCGGGATTGTCCCGCTGCCTGACACACCGATCCCCTTAAGCTTCTTGGAGCCGAGCACGGCCCCCGAGCCACCCCGTCCCATGGCCCGCGTGTCCACGTTGATGTACGAGAATCGAACCAACTGCTCTGCAGCCGGGCCGATGGAGAGGGCCGCCGCCCGGCTCTCACCCATTGCCTCCTTCAGCGCTTCTAACGTCTCGTTCGTCGTCAGGCCCCGCCAGGGCCGTGCATCCCCGAAGGTAACGGCGTCGTCCCCGATGAGCAGATAAGTCCACTCGTCAGCCTGGCCTTCGAGGGCAAGTGCATCGAACCCACAGAACTTGAGTTGGGGCCCGAAATCGCCGCCAGCGTTGGAGCATAGGTACCTCCTCGTCTCCGGCGACTTGGTGCTGAGACCGGTCTTCGTCGTAGACGGCAGTCTCACACCTGTAAGCGGGCCGGTAACCATGAAGATCTTATTGGCAGGATCGAACGGTCTCACGGCCGGGCCAATCTCGTCGTAGTACATCTTGGCCGCCAGGCCGCGCGCGCCCAGGAGCTTCACGACGTCGTCTCGCTTCAACTCCTCGACGCGGTACTCCCGCGTCGATAGGTTGATGCGAAGAACCTTGCCCACGTAGCCACCTTCAAGCATACCTAGACCTCCCAACATCTAGTCGACAAGGAGCGATCGATCCTCCACGAGCTTCTGGGCAGAGACGATGGCCACTCCCGATAGAGAATTACCTTGCTTACTCCCCATTTCCCCGCAGGCGGGTGACGAGTTCGCGCACCTGCCGACAGTTCTCCGTGATCTCGTCCCATCTCTGCGCGGCGATAGCATTCTTCCTGGCCACCCAGCTGCCGCCCACTGCCAGGACGGCGTCAAGCGAGAGGTACCCCTCGAGATTGCTGCTGTTGACACCGCCGGTAGGTATGAACCTGACGCCCAGGTGGGCGTATGGACCCGCCAGCGCTCTCAGCATGCCGACGCCACCACTCACCTCCGCCGGGAAGAACTTGAGCACGTTGGCTCCAAGTCCTATCGCCCTCTCGATCTCTGTCGGGGTTGCCACGCCCGGCGCGAAAGGGAGGCCCAATCTCCGAGCCTCCTCGACGATCTCAGGGTTCAACCCCGGGGCCACGCCGAACTGAGCCCCGTGCTCCTTCGCCAACCTCAGATTCTCGACGGAGAGGATGGTGCCTGCCCCAAGAATCAGATCCGGGCGCTCCTCCTTCAGCGTGGCGATGACCTCGCCGGCTGCCTTGGTGCGAAACGTGATCTCGGCCACCGGCAGTCCGCCCTTGATCAAGGCATCGGCCAGGGGTAGAGCCAGGTCGGCATCCGCGATGGCAATCACGGGAATCACGCTGTACTCGTACAGCGTTTCGAACAATTCCTGCTCTGTCATGATGGCCCCCTAGCTCAAGATCTCCAGTAGGTTGTCCACCGCCTGCTGCGTCGCCCTCAACACGCTTTCGGACGTGTATCCGCCGACGTGGGGTGTCGCGACCACTCGCTTGTGCTTGACCAAGCGGTAGTCCTTCGGCGGCTCCTGTGTGAAGACGTCGATTGCCAGGCCGGCGATCTGCCCGCTCTCCAGGGCCTCGAGCACGGCATCCGCATCGACCAACGCTGCTCTCGCCGTGTTGACGAGGTAGACGCCCTGTTTCATCTTGGCGATAGTTTCCCTGTTGATGATAGGCTTCTCCCCCGGCGGGCGGTGCAGACTTATGATGTCCGACTGCGTGTACAGTTCGTCCATGGAAACCCAGCGGAAGCCGTCCGGGGCGAAAGACGGATCTGGATGACGGCGAAAAGCGATCACCTCCATTCCGATGCCCGTACCTAGCGAGGCGACTCTCGTTCCGATCGCCCCGCAGCCGACGAGGCCCAGACGACGCCCCTGTAACTCGATCCCTTTCTCCCTCTCCCACTGCTCGTTCTTCAGTCTCGCGTCGTTGAGCGAAATGGATCGTACCAGGGCCAGAATCAGTCCCAGTGTCAGCTCGGCCACCCCGTTGGCATTCGCGCCCTTCGCCCGGCAAATGGTGATGTTCAGCCGCTCCGCCGCGTCGAGGTCGATGTTGTCGACACCGGTCCCGTTGCGGCTGATCACGCGCAAATCCTCGGCCTTCTCCAGCACCCTCGCCGAGATCTCTTCGATGCCGGCGAGGTATCCCACACAGCCGGGCAGCAACTCCAGCAGGTCTTCCTCACTCGGTCGCACCCCGGGCGTGCAGAATATCACCTCGTACCCTGCCTCCCTGAGTGCATCGAGTGCCGGATGTCCACTTCTGGTCAACGACCTTGGAGTGACCAATATCTTCCTCACTACGTTCCTCCCCATTCGAGACTAGCAACAAAAACAGACCGACAGGCGACGTCTCACGCCTGCGGCCGCCACCGGGGGTTGTCAACGATGTGCGGTCGGCCGTCACGTTCGATCACGAGCTTGCGGAACCCCTGGGTCTCTATCGTACCATAGTCGTGCCCAGCGTTGCCTGGATAGACGAAGAACGTCACCAGGTCCTCCTCATCGCCTGTATTGACGGAGCGGTGGGCCCAGCGCGGCGGGACGTAGAGCACGCCTCCCGGCCGCAGTTCCTTGACGGCCCACTCGCCCTCGGGCGTCTCCATCACCATCATCCCCTCGCCCTGGAGACAGTAGTACATCTCGGCGGTGTCCACCACCGCGTGGAAATGTCCCTTCGTCATGAAATACTCGTCGCCGACTCTTCCTGGGCGCACGATCGAGGTGCCGTGCAGGAGTTCGCCTGCTTTCTCGGGGCGACGAACCTCGTACACCTCGTATAGAACCGTGTCCTCCCTTGCGAGCATCTCCTCATAGCGCTCCCGATCGGCGTATTGCCCTTCCATCGCGGAGAGCCTGCGGACAATGTGATTGTCATACTCGGTGGGGATGCCTGCAGGCAGTGATATGTCGAACGTGAATGGGCCACTTCTCATCAAGAATTCTTTCTCCGCAGGCTCATCGGAGAAGACGCGCGCCAGAGGCGAATCCGCCGTCCCCTGCGAGCGCCACCACGATGGCCCGACTTACGGTTCAATGACGACCTTCAGTGACTCTCGACCCTCTGCTGCGGCGAAGGCCTCGACTGTCTGACCCAACGGGAAATGCGCGCTGACCAACGGCGCCAGATCGATCCGTCCGGCCTCAATGATCGCAGCCGCCCGCCGACAGTCCTCCGTGCTGCATGCGGTCGTCCCGGTGACTTCGAGCTCCTTGTAGTGCACCAGGTTAGAGTTGAACTGAATGGTGGGGCGGTCCTTGGGCAGACCACCGAAGAAGTTGATCCGGCCGCCGATGGCCGCCAGCTCCAGGGACTCCTGCTGCGCCCGATGCGCCGGCGCGGCCACCACGATCACGTCGGCTCCTGCACCTCCGCTCTCCTCAGCGATAGCGGCCGCCAGGTCTTCCTCGGCTGGGTTGACCACGCGATCCGCGCCAGCCTGAGTCGCCAGGGTCAATCGGTCGGTGATAAGATCGCTGACCACTACCCGCCTTGCTCCCTTCAGACGAGCAAGCATCAGATGCATGACGCCGATCGGCCCCGCGCCCACCACCAGCACGACATCGTGGGGCTCGATGTCGAGCACGTCTTGACCGTGCAGTACGCAGGCGAAAGGCTCCGTCAGGGCGGCCACTGCCGGGTCCGTCCCTCTCGCCATAGGGATCAGGTTTCCCTGCCTGATGGCAGCGGCGGGGATACGCACATACTCGGCAAAAGCCCCGTCGATCGTGACGCCGAATGCCTGATAATCGGCACAGCGGTTATTGTTGCCACTTACGCACTGGCGACAGTGCCCGCATCCTATATTGGGCGCGACGAACACCCGCTGACCCACCTCGACGCCCTCAAGCCCCCCCACGTCCTCGCCCAGCTCTACAATGTCGCCCACGAACTCGTGGCCGGGGATACGCACTGTGCCCGGGGGATACTTGCGGTGCCCGCCGTGGTAGATGCGCAGGTCTGTTCCGCAGATACCGGCGCTCACGACCTTCAACAGCGCCTCGTGCGGGCCGATGGTTGGTGTCCGGCGCTCCTCCACGCGTATGTCGTTGGGTCCGTGATAGACTGCGGCCAGCATTTGTCTACGAGCTCCCTCCGAGTACCTCGCTCAGGTAGACAGGCCGCTCTTCCAGGAACGACGTTGTTCCGGCCAGCACGCCCGCCACGGCCCAGCGCCCGTCTCTGCCGTCCACTGTCGGCGGCCTGCCCGTCCGTACACAGTCTATGAAGTGCTCCATCTCACGGATGTAACCCCACGCAAAGCGCTGTGGCCACGTGCGGTAGATCGGTGTGACCAGGCCTTCATCTCGGTCGGTGCAGATGACCACCGCCTGCCCCTTCATCTCTCCGATCTGCATGATGCCCTTCTCGCCCACGATCTCGACGCGCGCGTCATAGCCGTAATCGCAGGGACAGACGCCGGAGATGCTGCCCAGCCCGCCGTTTTCAAAACGAATGTTGACCAGCACGTTGTCGTAGAAGTTGGGTGTGTCTACGTCGCGTGCCTCGCCCTTGAAGTTCGCCACCTCGACGTAGACCCGCTCTGGGTTAGAGTCCATCAGCCAGCGCGTGCAATCCCAGTCGTGGCTGTTGACCTCCGCGAGCATACCGTTTGACTTCTCCAGGTCACGCGCCCAGGGTGGTGGCAAGCCTGGCCCATGCGTCAGCGACTTGATCATCATCGGCTGGCCAATCTCCCCCGTCTGGATGCGCTCAAACGCGGCCACGAACTCCGGATCGAAGCGGCGCATGAAGCCCACCTGCAGCAAAACCTCGTTCCGCGTGACCGCCTCTATAATCTCGTCGCACTCCTGAAGCGTGATCGCCATCGGCTTCTCAACGAAGACGTGCTTCCCTGCGTCCGCGGCCATCACTGCCAGATCCTTGTGGGTAAACGTCGGGGTGGCGATGACCACGGTCTCGAACTCGCCCCAGTCGAGCGCTGCCTCCAGCGACTCGAACCGGGCATCCACGCCGAACTGGTCAGCGGTGCTCTTCAACACCTGTTGCACGGGGTCTGCGATGCCCACCAGTTCACCGTCGGGGATGTGATAGACGAGAGAGCTCGCGTGGACCTGCGCCACGCGACCCGCGCCAACGAGACACACTCGTGTTGCACTCCGCATATTCCTTCTAGCTCCTTAGGTCGATTCGTGACCGCCCAGCGAGCGGAAGGCGTCGCTGAGCACCCGCTCCCACCCAATGTATCGATCCGCGAGCCCTTTGTAGACCTCCACAACCTCGGGCCGCGGCTCGACGGGTTCTCCCTTGGCTTCCGTCGTCCTCATTGCCGTCTCCGCCAGGTCGTCGAACAAGCCGACCGCGCGTCCCGCGACCATGGCACTGCCCCACGTCGCAAACTCGGAGCGCTCCAGGCGCTGATAAGGTACGCGCAGGACGTTCGCCTTGATCTGGTTCCACACCTCGCTCTTCGCGCCGCCGCCGATCACACGTGCTTCGATAAGGCTCAGGTCCGGTAGCAGGCTGCGAAGAATGCGGAGGTAGTACGCGTACTCGAAGGCGATGCTTTCGATCACTGCGCGGAAGAAGTGGTCCTGGGTGTGCCCCCAGGAGAACCCCACCCACGCACCGCGCATGGTCGGTTCGGAGGGGCAGACGCGTCCGCCCAGATGGGGAGAGAAGAGGAGGCCGTCGGCGCCGGGAGATACTGTGGCAGCGCGTTCCGTCATCACGTCGTAGACATCGTCCTCCACGGGCTCTTCGGTGTGAAAGAACTCGTCTCGAAACCAGCGCAGCGCTTGACCGCCACCCGCGATGTAAGCCAGAGGGTTCCATAGGCCAGGCACCACCGAACGCATGGTCAGCAATGCGCGGTTATCCTCGTCGGCGATGAACCGATCCGTACAGCCTGCCAGCACCGACGCAGTGCCGGCTGTATCGAGCAGCATCCCCGGCTGCACGATGCCGGCACCCAGGGCGCCTGCCGCCGTGTCCCCGCACCCGGCGGCGATAGGTGTCCCTGGGGCCAGCCCGAAGTCCTCGGCCGCCGCCTCCGTCACCTCACCGATCACCTCCCACGGCGCCACGATGCGAGGCAGCTTCTCCTGGTCGACGCCCAGGAGACCACACAGTTCCTCCGACCAGCTTCCTTCCTCTGCGTCGCTGAGCCCGGAGAAGTGGATGAACGTATAGTCGATGAACGCCTCTTCCCCCCGCAGCCCTGCCATCGTCCCGGCCACGTAGCCCGCGGGCATGAGGAACTTGGCAATTCGGGCATAGTCCCCAGGCTGCTCCTCCTTCCACCACAGAATCTTGGGACCGTGGTCGCAGGTCGGCGGACAGCCCGTCAGGCGGGTGACGAGGTCACCGTGATCCTGCTCAAGCTCTTCGATGTACGGCTGGCAGCGCATGTCGAGCCACGAATCGTAACGCGTGGCTGGCTCGAAGTCCTCGTCTACAGAGCCCACGCCCGCCATCTGGCTGTCGAAAGCGATGGCGGCCACGTTCTGTAGGTCGATGCCACTCTCACCAATACACGCTCTCACCGTCTGCGCGGCGGATTGGTAGAAATCGTCGTTCTTCTGTTCGACCACGCCCGGCCTGGGGTAGTACAGCGGGACCTCGGCGCTCGCTTCTGCCACGAGTGTACCATCGGGGCGGTACAGGGCCGCCTTGGTCGCGCTGGTCCCGAGATCCACTCCCATCAAGTATCTCTGCTCTGGCACTTATGTCACGCTCCCAAGGACTAGGTCTGCGGAGGGTGTTGCTCTCTCGGGGTTGTCCAGAGAGATACTCCGCTGGGTCACCTACTTCAAGACGCCGCGGATGAACATGAGAGCCTTACGGGCCTCCGCATCCAGATCAAGACCCACGCTCATATCTCGGAACACCCTGATGTCCCGTCCCACCTCGCCGCCGGGCATCAGGAACGGTTCCATCACAACGTATCCCGCATAATCGATCTTCCTCAACGCGTCGCCAACCTCGGTCCACGGGATGTGGCCGTAGCCCGGTGGCATCCTGTTGTTCTCTCCAACGTGCAGATGACCCAGCTTGCTGCCGGCCTTCTGGATTGCTGCGCCGATGAAGTCCTCCTCTATATTCATGTGGAACGTGTCCAACATGATCTTGGCGTTCGGGCTCTCGATAGCCTCCACGTAGGCGATGGCTTCGTCGCAGGTGTTCAAGAGAAACTGCTCGAAGCGGTTGACGACCTCCATGCTGAAGATGACGTCGTTGTCCTCGGCGGCCTTGATGGCCTCCTTCATGGAGGCGACGCTGCGCTCCAGGTAAGGCCGCTTGTCCATATCGCCTTTCGGCGGGGTTGTAGGCCAGGAGCCATAGATGATACCGCCAAGATTACCACCCCCCATATCCCCTATTGCCCGGGCAATCTTCTGCAAGTAGGCAATTCCGTTCTCGCGCACATGTCTGTCTTCAGACGCGACGTCGTGCTCGGGAGGGAGGCCGATGCAGTGCGACAGGATGATATTCCTGTCATCGGCGTACGCTTTCAGGCTTCGACGCTCGTACAAGGTCATCTCGGCAATTGTGCCTGCGTTGACCTCCAGAATGTCGAAGCCGAGTTGGGCGACCTTGTCGATGAAGGGATGGAAATCTGCGTCCCAATCGTGCGTCCAGTATGCGTAGTAGATGCCGACTTTATTCATTTTGTCACTCAAATGAGGGTGTGTTCCATCAAAGACTGGGTGGGGCGGCTCGTCGGCCTAGATGTGACCGCCGGCAGGGTTCACAAGGTTCTCTCTATCTCTCTTAGGTGGTCGATGCCTTCCTTCGCATAGGCGTCACGCAAGGCGAGATTCGCGGACATCCTCGCCGCCAGAACGGGATCGGGACCAGGTGGAACGGGCTCCAGAGTCAGTGTCCCATCGTAGCCAACGTCGTTCAGAGCCTCCATCAGGGCGGCGAAGTCGATATGCCCACGTCCGGGTGCCTCTCGGTTGCTGTCGGAGACGTGCATGTTGACCAACAGATCCCCCGCCCGTCGGATCGCCGCTCTCATGTCCGCTTCTTCGATATTCATGTGAAACGTATCGAGATGCAACTTCAGGTTGTCGGAACCCGCAGCGTCAAGGAACTCGAGTGCTTGGTTCACATTTGTGACCAGGAACGTCTCGTAACGGTTGATCGGCTCCAGAGCCAGACAAACGTCACGCTCGGCGGCGTACGCTGCTGCCCGGCGGATCGAATTCACACCGTTGTCCCATTCGATCTCGTAGCTGGAGAGCCAATCCTCCTCCGACTCAGGCTCTCCCACCGGTGCGGTTCTGCCTGCCGCCGCCGGCAAGACGACGACGATCGGTGCGCCCACGTCGGAAGCGAGGTCGATGCACGCCTGGCAGTAGCGCTGCGCGGCGGCCCGCTCCGACTCGTCTGGACTGGCCAGGTCCCGCCCGGCGATGCCCCAGATGCACCAACTCAGGACGGAGGTGACCTTAAGGCCAAACTCTTCCCGCAGTTCCAGCACCCCGCTTGGCTCGTAACGCTCCGGCTCACCCACCAGTTCGACTCCCTGATAGCCGAAGCGAACGAGGCGGGCGAACGTCTCCCGTAAGGGCTCGTCTCCGTAGATCCAGTTGCTGACAGCGTATTGCATGGCAGCATCCTCCAGAACCACTACTCCCCCAGGCGGCGCCTACGCCATTGATCGAACACGACCACCAGGACGATGACCAGTCCGCGTACAACTCGCTGCCAGAAAGCACCCACGTTGAGCAGGTTGAGCCCGTTCGCCAGCACGCCCATGATGAGAGCTCCGATGAGGGATCCGCCCACTCCCCCCTCGCCCCCAAACAGGTTAGTCCCGCCAATGACGACTGCAGCGATCGAGTTCAACTCCTCGCCCTCCGCCATCAATGCGTTTGCGGAGTTCAAGCGCCCGGCAAGCACGACGCTGGCGACGGCGGCCAGCAGACCGGATAGCGTGTATACCGCAACCTTGATGCCATCGACATCGATGCCCGACACGCGGGCTGCCTCCCTGTTGCCCCCAACCGCGAAGATAGACCTGCCCAGGGCGGTATAGCGAAGCAGGACCCAGCCCAGCACAACCATGACGATCGCGATCAGACCCGCCACTGGCAGGCCGAGAATGCTGCCGCCGCCTAGCCAGAGTATCTGCTCCGGCAGGTACCCCTTCAGCTCGGTTGCCGTCAGGTGAGAGGGCACAGGTAGCCCGCCGGTCACAAGGAGGGCGATGCCACGGAGCGAGGCAAGCGTCCCCAGCGTGGCGATGAAATCCGGGATGCCACCTCGCGTGATAACCACCCCATTGATCATACCGGCCAGTGTACCGACCAGGAGGGCGATCGGGAGCCCAAGCCAAAAGCTGACAGGGCCGACCGCCAATCCGGCAAACTCAATCCGTTGCGTCATCATCACCGCGGATACCGAGCCAGCGAGCGCCGCCACCGCGCCAACGGATAGATCGATTCCTGCCGAAAGAATCACGAAGGTCTGACCGACGGCCAGAATCGCGGTGATCGCCGTCTGCCGGCTGATATTGATGATATTCCCGACCGTGAGGAAATGTGGAGCCGCAAACGAGAGATAGGCAGCCAGTAGTACCAGACCGAGAAGCGGACCTCCGCGCATGAGCAGCTGGCGGATATTCTCCACCAGCCGACTTGACTGACGTCTCACCCCCGCTGCTTCGCTCGAGGGGCCAGTCTTCTCCTCCAGTAGTGTTCTATTGGGCACTTTCTCCTCCATCTGTTCAACTTGCGCTCCGCAGGATATCCTCCTGAGTCGCTTCGCCACGCCTGTACTCAGTAGTGAACTCGCCATCTCGCATCACGATGACACGGTCCGCCATCCCCAGGAGCTCGCGCATATCCGACGAGATCATGATGATTCCGACTCCGCGCTGAATCAAGCGGTTCATCAACGTAAACACCTCTGCCTTCGCCCCGACGTCGATTCCACGGGTAGCGTCATCGAAGATCAGAATTCTTGACTCATTGCACAGCCACCTGGCCACGACCACCTTCTGCTGGTTCCCACCACTCAGGTACATCACCTGCCGGTCTAGCGAGGGGGTGGTAATGCGCAAGTCCCGTACGTACTGAGCCGCAGTTTGCCTTTCCTCTTGCAGGTTCAGGAATTCAAAGATAGAGCACTGGCACAGGCCGGCGAGAGTGACGTTAGGAGGTATGGATAGCATGGGTACCAAGGCCTCTTGCCGATCGCGAGCCATGAAACCCAGCCCATGCCTGATTGCGTCGGCAGGGTTCCGGATCCGCACTTCGGCCCCGTCGACGTAGATCCGACCAGATGAGTGTGGTTCCAGGCCGAAAAGGACACGGGCTAGGTGAGCCTGGCCCGCGCCCATCAGGCCGAATAACCCCAGGATCTCGCCCTCACAGAGTTCGAACGAGAGATCGTGGAGCACCTCATCCGACGACAGATCCTCGACGCGAAGCAGAGGTGCGCCCCGTTCACATGCTTCCTTAGGGTAGTGCTCCGCCAGCTCCCGGCCAACCATCATGCGGACCAACGTGTCCTCATCCGCCCGCTCCACCGGCAGCGTGCCAACAGCCTGGCCGTCTCGCAAGACGGTTACCCGATCGCCTATCACAGGCACCTCACTCAGCTGATGAGTGATGTGAACAATACCGATCCCGCGTTCTCGCAGTCGACGGATGATCTCGAAGAGACGTTCACGCTCGGTATCGGAGAGCGCTGAGGTTGGCTCGTCCAACAGTAAGATCTCGGGGCGTTTGGTCAGGACACGGGCGATCTCTGTCAATTGCCGCTCAGCCACGTCCAGCCGGCGCACCTGGGCGCGCGGGTCGATGTTCACACCCAGGCGCTCCAGACTCTCCTCGGCCCGCCTGATGGTCTCTGACCAGTTCACCAGCCCCAGCCGATTGCGGGGCACATCTCCCAAGAACACGTTCTCGGCCACGCTGAGGCTGGGCACCAGGCTGAATTCCTGGTAGACCATCGCGATACCCAGCGCCTGGGCGCGTTCCGGGCTCAAGTTACGTACCTCTTCGCCTCGAACGAAGACTCTGCCTCCGTCTCGAGTGACCGAGCCGCTTAGGATCTTCACCAGCGTGGACTTGCCCGCGCCGTTCTCCCCCAGAAGGACATGCACCTCACCTTTGCACAAGTCGAAGTCGACGTCATCCAGCGCGTGCACGCCGGGGAACCGCTTATCTATCTGCTCCATGCGGAGGAGTGGTTGATCAGATCCCATGGAACTCCTTCCGAAGACGAAACCTCATTGCGCGGTGTAGCCCCCGTCCACGCTCAGAATCGAGCCCGTGGCATAGCCCGCCTCTTCGCTGGCCAGATACAGGACGGCCGATGCGATCTCCTGCGGGGTACCCAATCGATTCAAAGGACGTACCTCCTCCAATTGACGACGGGCCTCTGCCGGTTCCGGGGCCCGGCTCACTGCCTTCTGCACGAGTGGCGTCTCCGTCGTCCCAGGGCAGACGCAGTTGACCCGAATTCCGCGTTCGGCCAGATCCACGGCGCAGCTGCGGGTAAGCGCAACGACGCCCCCCTTGGAGACATTATAGGCCACCTGATTCTCGATGCCAACCAGCCCCGCCTCGGAGCCGATGTTGACGATCGCTCCTCCTCCGCCTTCGATCATGGCTGGAGCAGCGTATTTCGTGCACAAGAAAGCGCCGGTAAGGTTGACCGTCAGGATGCGCTCCCAGTCTGCAAGCGACGTCTCCACTGCGTCGCCTTGCAGGTAGATGCCCGCGTTGTTCACCAGGATATCCAGGCGACCCCAGCGATCCATGACCCGATCCACCATCGCCTGGACATCATCTGGGCTGGAGACGTCGGTGAGAATGAAGAGCGCTTCACCTCCGCTGACCCGGGCTTGTCTCGCGGTTTCCTCCCCTTGTTGTCTGTCGATATCGACGATGGCAACAGCGGCCCCTTCCCTGGCGAAGGCGAGCGCGGTGGCCTTGCCGATTCCCTTCGATGCACCTGTTACCACCGCCACGTTGCCCCGAAATCGCATGACGATCTCCTCTTCCGTTGCTGTGGCTTAGCCAGCCGGGGAACGCTCTTGGCCCCCGGCTGGCAGTCTCTCATGCTCTATTGACAGTTTGCCTTGATCTCCTCCCAGTCGATCTCGGGTAGGGCCGGATCAGGATAGAACTGACGTGCGTTCTCCATGTAGGCGATACGAGGCCGGATGTCGAACGTGGGCGGGACGTCCATACCGCACACGACCTGAACGGCGAACTGAGTGCCGAACCAACCCCAGTCTGCGAAGCCGTGTGTGGTTTCCGCCACGATCTTCCCCTCGGCGATGCGATCCACGGACTCAGGGGTCACATCGTTCGTGAATATCGCCACATTCTCGTCCCCAACGACCGGGCCCTCCGTGGCCAGCTCCAGCCGATCGGCGGATTCAGAGGCCAGCATGGCGCCCAGGCCCATCTCGTTGGAGGCAGCCCAGATAAAGTCCAGCTCGGTCGGTTCCCTCTGCAGGATGTCTTCCGTGCACTTGACCCCCTTCTCCCTGTTCCAGTCCGCGGCGCAGGGCTCGCCGACGATCTCGATCCCCGGATACTCATCCACCACGTTGTGGAATCCGTTCAATCGCGCTGTGGAGAAGAAGCCACCGGCGACGCCTTCAATGATGCTGCCCCGGGCCACGATCTCGGCTTTCTCGTCGTCGGAGAGGTCAGCGTAGAGATCCGTCCAGAAGTCGTGGTCCAGATACGTGTCCGCAGATACCTCGACCGTTTCTCCCTCGCCAAGGACGCCTGGCCCGCCGAAGTAGTCAAGGACCGCGTATGCCGTTACCTCCGCGGCTATCGTGTTGTCGAATCCGATGTAGGAGGCGATATCGAGTCCCTCGATCGGCTCCAGCAGGTTCACGATGATAACGGGAATGCCCTGCTCATTCGCCTTTTCCACCGCTGGCTTGATTACCTCCACCTCGATGGGAGAGATGGCGATGACGTCCACGTCCCGCTCGATGTAGTCCTCGATGATCGCTACCTGGTCGGCGAATGCCACGTGGGTAGCTGGAGACTGAGAGATCACTTGCACGTCGAAGCCGTGTTGATTGGCATCTTCGGCTGCCCGTTCGAAGAAGTTGGTGGCCGTCTTGAACACACCGGTGATGTCCGGCGGGGTCCACCCGATGACGATCGGCTGCTCCCAACGGGCCTCAGGAGCCGGAGTCGCTGTGACGACCACCTCTACGGTTTCCTTCTCCGTTACAACCTCGGGTGTGGGGGTTGGAGCACACTGGACTCCGACCAGGGTTAACAGGGTCGCGCTTAACAGCACGCCTGCCCACGTTCTCATCTTCGCGCTCTTGATCAACATTTCTCTCCTCCTGTGAGATGACTGCTGTGTCCCCGCTGTGGTCGGGGACGGTCCTTTCTAGACTAGGCGCTTCCGCCCGCGAACGCCCTCAAGACGTGTGTGCGCTCTCTCGCGATTTATCTCAAATCAGCGTCCTCCTTTCTTTCCATGGACCCGAACGGTGTCCCTGGCGGCGTGCTGGCCTAGGCCTAGGGAAGCAGCGAATTGCCTGGGGGGAGTTCCGCAAGCTGCTCTAGCGGATCCTCTCCCGGTCTTACCCGGACCAGCTCCACTTCGAATCTGCTCCGGTCGCCCCGGTGAACGGCGTGGAAGTACTCGATAGGACGACCGTCCTCAAGATAGCTGACGCTATCCAGCAAGACCAGCGGAGACCCCTCCTCAATACCCAGCAGCTGAGATTCATACTGATTGGCCGCCACTGCCTGGATTGTCCGGCGACCGTGAGCCAGCTCGAGGCCGTACTTGTTCTCCAGCAGGGCGTAAAGAGATTGGGTGCTCAGATCGTCCTCTAGAAGCTCGGGGCAGATGTCATACGGGATGTAGGTGGTGACCAGGAGGATGGGTTCGCTATGGACGGATCGAAGCCGGTCGATGGTGATCACTTTGTCGCGAGGCTCGATCCGCAGGAAGTCAGCCACCTTCTTGGTAGCGGACTCGACCTCCTGCTTCAACACCTTCGTCTCCGGCGTAAGGCCCTTGGCTACCATATCCTCGTAGAAGCCAGATAGGTCCTGCATCAAGCTCTCGCTGATCTTGGGCTGTGAGACGAAGGTACCCCTGCCCTGCTCCCTGTACAGCAGCCCGTCGTATTCCAGCTCTTGCACAGCTCGGCGCACGACCGTGCGGCTCACGTCGAATGCCTGGCAAAGCTCGGTCTCAGAAGGAATTCGTTCGCCCGGCTGCCACCGGCCGTTCTCGATTGCGTTTCGCAGGTACTCCGCCAGCTGGAAGTAGAGAGGCAAATGGCTGTGTTTGTCGATGGACGCTGCGGTCTCCGGATGTCGGCTCAACGAAGCCCTCCATTTGTAGGCCACGGCGTTGTAGACGTGGTGATGTAGCGACGTCGTGATGTCATCTTGTCATTACAAGTCCACCACTAGTATATCAAATGAGGATGGATCTGTCAAGGGTCTGCGTACCTTTCAAGCGCAATCATCGGTCGCGGGGCGCGCCTGCCTGACCTTCAACTCTCGAGTTGTCCTGTCGGTTCAACAAGAGTATACTCCAATGACAGGGGCCGCGAACCGATGGAGCCAGCGGGCTCATAGAAAGGGTCTGCCTGCGCCCGGCGACGCGGGGGGCCCGTTCGTCAGTCGAATCGAAGGGTCGACCACGCTCACCGCGAGCCTGTGCTGCGCCGCCGGCAGCTGGCGGATCGCCCGTAGCACGACCGAACACTGGGGTAGCCTGGAGGTGACGAGCCGGTGAATAGCCATACGCGAGAACCAGAAGCGCGCGACTGGATGACACGGTTGATCATCCCCGAGTCTCCTTGGAGGCTCGTGAGCATGGTCGCCCTCTCCGCCTTTGTCGCCGAGGTGCTCGCCATGTTCACCCTGTCTATGCTTCCTCCTCTCTCGCGGTTGGGGCGCGTCGCCGCCGATGGACTTCTTGTCGTCGTCTTCCTCGCTCCCACGCTTTACCTGTTCGTCCTCCGCCCGCTGACCTCCGAGGTCGCGCGGCGTCGCAGGGCCGAGGAAGCGCTGCGCCAGAGCGAGAAGCGCCTGCGCACCGTCGCGGACTTCGCCTACGACTGGGAGTACTGGATCGGCTCGGATGGAAACTACCTTTACAACTCCCCCTCCTGCCGGCGCATCACGGGCTACACCCCTGCGGATTTCCGGGACGACCCGCGGCTGCTGCAGAAGATAACCCATCCCGACGACCGCCCCGCCGTCGAGGCTCATTTCCGCGAGGAGAGACAAGACGGTGCCACGCATTCGCTCGACTTCCGCATCGTCACCGCGGACGGTGACGAGCGCTGGATCAACCACGTCTGCCAGCAAGTCCACGACGAGGAGGGGAACTGGCTCGGATGGCGGGGCAGCAACCGCGACATCACTGCGCGCAAACGCGTGGAGAGCGCGCGCGAGCGGTTGCTCCGGCGGGTGGAGGAGGATCGCGAGTACATTCAGGAGCTGGCCCAGGCCCTCCAGCGGGAGCGCGACCGCCTCCAGACGATCATGGAGAGTACCCACGCCCAGCTCGCCTACCTGGATGCCGACTTCAACTTGGTTCGTGTCAACACCGCCTACGCCGAGGGATCCGGCTACAGCCGTGAGGATCTTCTTGGGGAGAATCACTTCGAACTCTTCCCCGACGCGGAGAATCAGGCCATCTTCGAGCGCGTTCGGGATACCGGCGAGCCCGTCGCCTTCCAAGCCAAACCCTTCACCTATCCCCAGCGTCCCGAGCTGGGGACGACTTATTGGGACTGGACGCTCGTGCCGGTCAAGGACGACGATGGAGCTGTCGAGGGCCTCGTCTTGTCCCTGCTTGACGTCACCGAGCGGGAGCGCCTCATGCAGGCTCTGGAAGACGAGCGCGCCAAGCTCCAGGCGATCATCGAGAACGCGCCCGAGGGCATCGTGGTCGTCGACGAGGAGGCCCGCATCACGCTGACCAACCCCGCCGCCGATCGCTTCTACCAGCGACGTGTGCCCCGTGGCGAGCCCTGCCACAGCCACATCGACCTGTGTCTCTGCCGCCTCGACGGCACGCCCTACGAACCACGTGACTTGCCCCTTACCCGGGCGGCTCTGGATGGCGAGACGCACACCGGCCTGGAACTGGCTCTGATCACGCCCGATGGCGAGCGGCGGGCTCTGCTCGTGGACACCGCCCCGATCCGCGACAGCAGCGGGAGGGTTACCGGGGCCGTCGGTCTATTCCGCGACATCTCAGAGAGGAAGCGCATCGAAGAGACGGTGCGGCTCTACGCCGACCGCCTCCGTGTCCTTCATCAGATCGACAAGGCCATCCTCGCCGCCCGCTCCGCCGAGGAGATCGCCCAGAGTGCCCTCCCGCTCCTCCGGCAGTTGGTTCCCTGTATGCGCGCCAGCGTCGAGGTGTTCGATTTCGATGGAGAGGAGTCCCGCCTGCTCGCCCTCGACAGCGATGGCAAGACCCGCCTGGGAAAGGGGCGGCAGATTCCACTGACCTGGAACCAGTCGCTGGAGACGCTGCGTCGCGGGGAGGCGTTCGTGGTGGAGGATGTCGAGTCGCTCGAGCCGTCCCCGTTGGCCGACGCGCTCCGCGATGAAGGCGTTCGCTCCTACGTCAGCGTGCCGCTAGGGGCCATGGGGGAGCTGATCGGGAGCCTGAACCTTGGACGGCGTGTTCCCGGTGGACTCAAGCGCCCACATATGAGTGCGGCGTGGGAGGTTGCTGCCCAGGTGGCCATCGGGCTCCGACAGGCCCAGCTGTACCGCGAAATCCAGCGCCACGCCGAGGAGTTGGAGGACCGCGTGGCCATCCGCACGGCACAGCTTCGGGCCAGCGAGGCCCGCTTCCGGGCCATCTTCGAGCAGGCGGCTCTGGGCATCGCCCTCCTCGATGAGGAGGGGAGACTGCTGGCGACCAACCCGGCGCTCCGGGACATGCTGGGGGAGTCGAACGAGGCGCTCGTCGGACGAGGCTTTGCCGAGTTCGCCTACCCTTACGCAGGGAGCGAGGAGATGCGCGAGATCTACCGCCGGATCCGAGATGGGGCGCGCGACCACGACCGGCTGGAGACTCGCTATGTGCGCGACGATGGGGAGACGCGCTGGGCCAACGTGGCGCTGTCGCTCGTGCGGGACCCGCGCGGGGAGCCGGAGTTCGTCATCGCCCTCGTCGAGGACATCACTCGGCGCAAGCAGGCCCAGGCGGAGCTGAGGAAGAGCGAGCAGCGCCAGGCGTTGGCGTTGCAGGCCCTCGGTGGTGGGATCTACGATCACTCGGTCCCTTTGGACGAGAGCGCGTACCACAGCGAAGGCTGGGCGCAGGTTCTGGGCTATCGAAAGAGCGAGCTGCCTCCCTACGACAAGTTTATGGACTGGCTCTACGACCGGGTCCATCCCGACGACCGCGCTCGCATGAAGCAAGCCTACGCTGACTTCATCGCTGGTCGGATCGAGAGCTACCACGTCGAAATCCGCATGCGTCACAAGAGCGGGCGCTGGGTCTGGGTCGAGGGCCTCGCCGAGGCGACGGAGCGGGACGGCGATGGGCGGGTGACCCACGTGATCGGGCTGATGCGCGACATCACCGAGCGAAAGGAGACCCAGGCCGCGCTCATCCAGTCAGAGAAGCTGGCGACCACGGGTCAGCTGGCTGCCTCGCTGGCCCACGAGATCAACAATCCCCTTCAGGCCGTCATCGGCTGCCTGGGGCTGGCCGAGGAGTCGCTGGCCCAGGGTGACGAGGACGACTTTCAGGGTTACCTGACCATCGGCCTTGACGAGCTGCGACGGGCAGCTGACGTCGTCAGCCGACTGAGGGACTTGAGCCGGCCGACGGACGTCCGGGGCGCGCAGCCGACCGACGTGAACGAGCTTATCGACCGTGTGCTGACCCTGAGCCGCAAGAGGCTCAAGAGCCAGCGGATTCAGGTCAGGCGCCGCCTGACCGAGGACCTGCCGCGGCCCGAGGTGGTCGCGGACCGGGTGCAGCAGGTCTTCCTCAACTTGGTGCTCAACGCTGTTCAGGCCATGCCCCGCGGCGGTGAGTTGACTATCACCACCTCCTACGACGAGGACGCGGGCGAGGTCGTCGCTGCCTTCAAAGACGCGGGCGTCGGGATCCCACGGGAGGTGCTCCCAAACCTATTCGAGCCCTTCTTTAGCACCAAGAGGGAGGGCACGGGCCTCGGCCTCTTCGTCAGCCAAAACATTGCCCAGGAGCACGGCGGCCGTATCGAGGTCGACAGCGAAGAGGGAAAGGGCTCCACGTTCACCGTGCGGCTCCCCGTCTCGGAAGCTTAGCCCCGCCGCCTCCGTCTGCGCTCGTAGCGGGCGCACCGGCGAGCAAGACCGGGCTGCCTGCGCTCCTGGCCGTGCTCCCCGCTTCCCCATGGTACCAACGTACCATTGATTGTGCCCAAGTCCAGACCTATAATAAGGTGTTCCAGGGGGGCAGCAGTCTGTGCTCCCTGAGCCGGCTTCGACTCGATGCCCGCGCCTTACGCGCGTGGTCGACGACTTGCTGTCGGAGGATCAGCGTCCATGCAATATGTTGTCTTTTTGGCCCTCGCGCCCGTGGCCGCCGCTGTCCTGGTGCTTGTTGCCGGTTTTGCCTGGCGTCGCCGCGGCACGCCTCCCGCTGCTAATCTGCTCTGGCTTGCGCTGGCGACGCTCGGGTGGCTCATCGCCAACAGCCTCGAGCTGATCTCCGCCTCTCCATCCGGGACTCTGTGGTGGGGCAGGGTCGCCTACGTCTTCATCGCTGCGACGGCGCTGGCATGGCTGGCGTTTGCCATCCAGTACGTCGGCCGCCAGGACTGGCTCACGCCGTCCCGCCTCGTACCCCTCGCCCTTGTCCCGGCCATCACCTCGTTCCTCTCTCTGACCAGCGCGGCCCACGGCTTCCTCTGGGCGGACTACCGTCTCGTCCCCGCCGGTGGGTTCCTTCATCTGTGGATCGAACAGTACGGCCCCTGGTTTTGGATGCACGTCCTCTACTGCTATGCCTGCATCTTGTTAGGGGCTGGCTTGATCCTTGCCCATTTCCTGCGGGCGGCGAAGATCTACCGTCGCCAGGCGGGGTGGGTGGTGGTCGGAGCGCTGTGCGCCGTGGTCGTCAACGTCGCCTACGTGTTTCGCCTGATCCCTGGATGGAGAAAGGACTACTCCCCACTTGCCCTCGCCTGGGCCGGTCTCTTCTTTGCCGTGGGCATCTTCCGCCACAGGCTGCTGGATCTTCGGCCCGTGGGGCGAAATCAGCTCGTCGAAAGCATCCGCGACGCGGTCATTGTGGTCGACACGCAGCACCGCATTGTGGACGTCAATCCGGCAGCACGCGGGGTTCTGAGCAACTGGGACGGCGGTCTCATCGGAGAGCCTGTCTCAGACATACTGCCGGTCGCTTCCTCCGCGCTGGTCTCGTCTCCACCTGGACAGCCGGCGCAAGAGGAGATATCGATCGAGAGAGATGGGGAGACCCGCTACTACGAACTGCGGCTATCCGACGTCGCCGACACACGGGGTCGGCTGATGGGCCGACTGCTCGTGCTCCGCGATGTGACCGAGCGCAGGGAGACGATGATGCAGCTGCGCCGCCAGGAGAGACTCGCTGCGATCGGGCAGCTGGCCGGCGGTGTTGCCCACGACTTCAACAACCTCCTGGCTTCGATCATTCTCCACGCCCAGCTGGCCCAGAAGCAGCAGAGGAACGACCGGTCAGGTGGGGTTGAGGAGAACCTTCGTGTCATCGTCCAGGAGTCACGCCGTGCGGCAGATCTGGTGACGCAGATTCTCGACTTCAGCCGCAGCGCGGTGATGGAGAGTGAGCCGCTTGACCTCGGTGACCTGCTCGAGGACGTAGCCAGCGTGCTGAGGCGCACCATCCGGGAGGACATCCACCTTATGG
Organism: uncultured Anaerolineales bacterium; assembly: GCA_964390305.1. Lineage (GTDB taxonomy): Bacteria > Chloroflexota > Anaerolineae > B4-G1 > B4-G1 > SKLM01. The sequence continues at coordinate 3,766 of CAYMHT010000010.1, read as the reverse complement.
TGGAGACCCCGTCTTCGGCCTGTGTCGTTGAGGCAGACCCCACCCGCATCCAGCAGATGTTGCTTAACCTGGCGACAAACGCCCGGGATGCCATGCCCGACGGCGGCGAACTCCGCATCGCCGTGAAGTGCCGTCCGGCCTCGCGCGGCTGCGACGGCGCGGACGCTGGCGCTCCCCCTGAACGGTGGGCCCATCTCACCGTTTCGGACACGGGCACCGGCATAGATGAGGAGGTCCAAAGCCACCTGTTCGAGCCGTTCTTCACCACAAAGGAGCCCGGTGAAGGAACCGGGCTGGGGCTCGCTCAGGTCTATGGCATCGTCAATCAGCATAGGGGCTGTATTGAGGTCGAGACCGAGCTGGGCAAGGGTACCACCTTCCACGTCTTCTTGCCCCTCCACGATGTGCAGCCTTTGGCGCGAGGGGGTGGGGAGAGGGCCCCCGAGCCGCGGGGGGACGGAGAGACGATCCTCTTGGTGGAGGATGAGCACAACCTACGGGAGGCCTGCCGGGATACGTTGAGTGGCCTGGGATACCAGGTCGTCGCCGCGGCGAACGGACGGGATGCCTTGGCCAGGCTCAATGGACGCGAGGCAGATCTGGTCATCACCGATTTGGTGATGCCGGAGATGGGCGGCAAGCGGCTGATGCGCGAGCTGGTACGGCGGTCTCCCGATCTCCCGGTGCTGGCCGTGACTGGATACACCATGAGGGATCAGGTCGACCGGCTGATAGACATCGGCTTCTGCGACGTGCTCCACAAACCGTTCGATGCCTGCACCCTGGCCCGCGCCGTACACCGCCACCTGAGAGACAACGGTTCCTGTACGGGGACTGACCGCTCCGCACAGCCGCCTGTCACGTGGCTAAGTAAATGACTGGCACATAGTACTTTCCTCCCATTTCCCCCCTACCAGTACTTTCTGGCTATTGCCTTCCGCGCATGGAATCTGATACAATCCTCTTACAGAACGAAGCAGCTTTACATCCTCCATATGCGGTCGACCCCGGACCTGCGCTGCGGTCCCGGCCACGATTATCCGTCCCAGCAACGGCATCCTGTTATTCTGGGCGGGACGCAGCACGGGCCGGGGAAGGGGTTGGGAGAGGAATCCTGGGAGGCAGGTTCAAGAACATGAGACTGAAACGCTTCAAATTGGTGTTGTTCCTGTATGCCACCGCCGTCGTGGTCTGCACACTGATCGGCTACGTGGTCCTGGCCCAACCGGTGCACGCTGGGTCGGGCGAGCCAACCGTCAGGACCTCCGTCGACCTCCATGTCGAGTTCCCCGACATCTGGCCGTGGGACCGAGCGGCGGGGGAAGGGTCCTGGACCGTCTCCTTGTGGAGGGCTCCCGGGAGCTGATACACCGCTAGGTTACTTCCGCACGTGCGTCCGGCCTCCCACCTGAGAGGCCCTGCGACCACCGTGATGGTTTTGCGCCGATAGGCGCCGCCGAGTGGACCCCGGCGGCGCCTACTCACGTCTCTCCCCCCTGTCGCTCTCGCTCACACCGGCCAGAACAGCGGCACCAGGACGATGCACAGCCCGTAAATCAACACCGTTGGCAGCGCCCCCACCTTAAGGAAATCCGAGAAGCGGTACCGGCCCGGGCCGTAGACCAGCAAGCACGCCGGCTCCAGCGGCGTCAGGTAGGAGCAGCTCGCTGCCAGCGCCACCATCATCGCGAAGCTGCGTGGATTCAGGCCCAGCTGCTCTGCCGTCCGGATGGCCACGGGCAGCACCACCGCCGCCGCTGCCTGGTTCGACATCGGCTGTGTCAGAAGCACCGTCAGCCCGAAAAACGCCGACATAGGCCAGAACGCTCCCGATCCCCCGGCCACTCGTACGATCTGATCGGCCAGGAAGGCTGCCGTCCCAGTCAGCTCCATCGCCGCGCCCAAACCCAGCATTGCGGCGATCAGAATCAAAACCTTCCAGGGCACCTGATCGTATGCCTCCTCCGGCGTGATACAGCGCGTTGCGAAGACAAGGACTGCTCCGAGCAGCATCGCCACCGGCAGAGAAAGCACCTCCAACGTCGCCGCGGTCACCGCGCCGCCGAAGATCGCCAGTGCGATCGGAGCCCGGCGCCGCCGCTTGAGCGAGACATCGGGCAGGCTCAGCCGGCGGAAGAGGTTCTGACTCTCCAGGGCATCTATGTGTTCCTCGCGTCCCTGTACCACCAGCACGTCGCCTACCTGGAGCCGAATGCGGCTCATCTTGCGCGTCAGTGTCTCTCCCTGCCGGTTGATCGCCAGCACCTGCAGGCGGTACCGCTCTCGAAAGTCGAGTCCCCGCAGGGTCCGTCCCACCAGCGGCGAGTTGGGCAGCACGACTACTTCCGTCAGTCCCATCTCCTCCACGTCAATCTCGTCGCTGGGAAACTTAACGTCGGCCTTGATCTCCACGCCGGCCGTGTCCTTGATCTCCAGGATGCTCTCACGGCGTCCCTCCACCAGCAGCACGTCGCCCTGCTTGAGCTCGGTCGAGGCCCGGGGCAGGATGTACGACGTGCTGTCCCGCACCACCCGAAGCACTTTCAGATCCATCTCCGATCCGAGCTCCGACGCGGCCAGCGTCTTCCCGGCCAACGCCGATTCCGGTGGGATCAGGATCTCCGTTAGGTAAAGCCGTGTGCTGATCTGTTCGATCTCGTCCTGGGGAATGCGGTCCGGCACCAGATGCCTCCCCAGGACAAACATGTAGGCGATTCCCACCACGGCGATCGGCAGGCCTACTGGAGCCAGCTCGAACATGCCGATCGGCGCCAACCCCAGGTCCTGCATCACACCACTGACCACGATATTCGTGGAGGTGCTGATCAGCGAGACGGAACTCACAAGGATCGAGGCGAAGGCTAGGGGCATCAGGAAGCGCGCCGGGCTCACCCCCTTGCGACGCGCCATCGTGATCACGATCGGGATGAAGAAAGCCGTCGCTGTCGTGTTGCTCATGAACGCTCCCACTAATGCAGCGACGCCCATCACCGCCAGGAGCAACTCCTGCTCACTGGCCTCGCTCCAGTTCAGGATCGCCCGTCCCACGGCGTCCGTCACCCCCGTGCGTGTGAGGGCGGCCACCAGGATCAACAGGCCGAGCATCATGACCACCACGTCACTTCCGAAGCCTGCGAAGGCGGTGTCGGCCGGCAGGAGCCCCGTGAGGATTAGGAACAGCAGGATGCCCAGCGCCGACACGTCGACCGGTATCCTGTCGATCGAAAAGAGCACCAGTGCCGCGATCACCGTGCCCAGAACCAGCCCGATTTGAATGTCCATGGCGTGTCTCTCATCACTGCTACGGTCGTCACTGCTAGGAACCGGCCCCTATTATACATCCTGGAGTGGCTTCTGCCACCGTCCCTCCTGCCGGGCTTCTCGATGCGCTGTGCGTGGGCTCACGGCTCCCACCCCCTTTCCCTCCATCTCTTGACGCTGGTCACTGGGGAATGCGCGGCGGCGCTGCATGTGCGGGTACGCGTCGTCAATCCACCCTTGACTCCCGGTAGTTGCTGCGCTATAATCGGTTGCAATCTGCCGCAACGGCTTGCTGCTGCGCCGTGCATACACCGCATTGGGCAGGGTGAGGAGGATATGGACGAACAATCCGACAGACCATCTTCTGTGACAGACCTGGCGGATTCGTGCGCTGGCATAGCCGTATGCCTGCGGAGAAGTCCGTAGAATGATCTGAGTGCCCTGCTGCGAAGGTCCCGTATCTCCTTGACGAAGGCCGCAGTTCATTCTGCGGCCTCGTTGTGTG